>NZ_PENY01000009.1:0-30898 GCF_003144445.1 Proteus sp. TJ1640 | reverse complement strand
GCTCATCGCCGGTCAGTGGATGCGCATTATAGGGAGATCTCGGATTAGCGCAAGTGTTTATTTCAATTTTTTTTCTGTTCGTTCTCTTTTTGAACTTTGCGTCTATTTTTGATACGGGAAAACCCTATTGCGGGTGAAAAATATACACTTTATATTGTTATTGTCTATTCGGTATATTCTATCAATCATACTTTATTGCTTTACTTTCTCTTTTATTATCGATTTTTATCGTCATTCATTATAAAAATCATGGCTCTCGCCAGCTCCCCCCATCCACTGCTATTCTTTTCTTATTATAAAGTGAAACTAAGTACGAGGTTAAATTATGGGAAAATCAACAATCAGGAATTACTTACACCTTTCGCCTTCTATTGATAAAGATGTTTTTATTGATGAAACCGCAACGGTCATTGGGGATGTGCGTATTAGTGAAGATGTCAGTATCTGGCCAATGGTTGTTATTCGTGGTGATGTGAATTACGTGAGTATTGGGAAAAGATCAAATATCCAGGATGGTTCGGTTCTTCATGTTACTCACATCTCACCTAATACTCCTGAAGGTTTTCCTCTTATTATTGGTGATAATGTTACTGTTGGGCACAAAGCAATGCTACACGGATGTACGATCGGAGATCGTGTATTAGTAGGAATGGGTTCTATTTTACTTGATGGTGCAATTATTGAAAACGATGTAATGATTGGTGCGGGTAGTTTAGTTCCTCCAGGAAAGCGACTTGAAAGCGGTTTTCTTTACTTAGGAAGTCCTGTGAAAAAAGTTCGCCCTCTTTCACCAGCAGAAATAGAGCACTTTGTCTATTCTGCTAATAATTATGTCGGATGGAAAAACAACTATTTAGCCAATCATCAATCTGCCATTGACAAAGAATAGATAGGATAGAGAGTTGATAACTCATACTCTGTTACCAACTCTTCAAATTCTTCTTCAATGTCCCAACGATTTTGTTTAAATAATAAAAGCCCCTCACCAACGCCAAAACGCTTAATAAGCTCTTGCTCTGTAATTAGACAATCAAAAAGCATTCCGTTGATCATTATAGGGAACAGAACACTCCTATTCTCAACTAGCCATATTTCACGATCTGGAAATTGAATAGATTGGTTCATTGATTCAATCGTTCTCTTAATACATTAAGGACAGGATTAATATCTGGTACAAGTTCATACCACAATTCAAATGCATAAGCTGCTTGTCCTACTAACATACCTAACCCATCTGATAAACGCGTACTTCCATGTTTTAATGCGTTATATAAAAATGAAGTCATTCCAGTTTGATAATAAAGGTCATAGCATGCTGTTTCAAAACCATAAACATCATTAGGAATAGGCGGTAAATCATTAGTCATACTAGATGCCGATGCATTTATAATTAAATCGTAATGTCTATCAGCAACCTCTTCAGCGGCGATTGCTCTGATCGTTCCAAATTGACTAAACTCTTTTACTAATTGCTCCGCTTTAGCAAATGTGCGATTGGTTAAAGTAATATCGCAATCGTAATCAAGTAATGGAAGTAATATTCCTCTTGTTGCACCACCAGCGCCAATAACTAAGACTGATTTAACCTTATTAGGTACAATAAAATCGAGCCTTGCTAAATCCAGAATAAGTCCTTGCCCATCAGTATTATCACCAAGAAATGATCCATCTTCTAGTTTAACAATAGAGTTAACTGCACCACATGCTTTTGCCCTATCAGTTAATTTATCCACAAAACGGAATGCATCTTCTTTAAAAGGAACGGTAACATTAGCACCTCGCCCTCCATTAGAAAAAAAATGCGAGGCGGTTTTATCAAATTCACCTAAAGGAACCAGTAGGCGTCCATAGCCATACTCTATTCCTGTTTGTTTTGAAAAAAATTGGTGAATGAAAGGAGACTGACTATGCTCGATAGGATTCCCCATCACTAAATATTTTTCCATCACAATCACCCTTGTCGGTACAATTCACCCGTTAATGCATCTCGGATTTCAGAAGGATTCTGTCTACCACCAACATTCCCTTCAACAATAGGAATTGTGTCCTCAAATTGTTCTCTTACTTCTTCAACTGTACGGCATGGTGGTAATCCACTTAAGTTAGCACTCGTTGAAACTAAAGGTTTTCCATAAGCCAAACATAGCTCTTTAACAACTGAGTGATCTGTTACTCTCACGGCTAAAGAATCAAATTTCCCAGTTAACCACTTTGGCGTCGTTGATTTAGCAGGAATAACCCATGTAACAGGCCCCGGCCAAGATGCAAACATTCGATCTCGTTGAGTTTGTGTTAATACACTATCGTCAATATAAGGTTTCAGTTGCCCATAGTTATCAGCAATTAAAATTAGTCCTTTTTCAATTGAACGTTGCTTTAACATTAATAGTGCCATAACAGCCTGCTCGCTATCAGGATCACAACCTACCCCAAATACAGCTTCTGTTGGATATGCGATAACTTTATTATTTTTTAATGCTTCTATAATAGTATTACTTACAGGTGATGCTTCGTTATTCATGTTCTTCTCTTTTTGTTTTTTGTTGCTTTCCACATAATTTGCTGGCGCACACTAATCTTACTCCTTGAGAAGACCTTTTTTCCATCAATAATGGATAGTGGCAATGTTCGCATTCACCATTAATAGGTTTGTTATTTAATACAAATTGGCATTCTGGATATTGGTTACAAGCATAAAATGTCTTACCAAACCGAGATTTACGTTGTAATAGTTTTCCTTTTTCACATTGAGGACAAGGTATAACGGTTTCATCAGGTTTATCAATTTGTTCTATATGTTCACACTCAGGGTAATTGCTACAACCAATAAACATCCCAAATTTACCTTGACGTAAAACTAAATCAGCACCACAGCACTTACAAGGTTGACCTTCCAAAACTTTAATAATTTGCCCATCACCTTGTGGTTTCAATGTTTTAATATAGTGGCAACCAGGATAAGCAGAGCATCCTAAAAAAGGGCCATGTCCTCCATTTTTCATCACTAATGCGCTGCCACATTCAGGGCATTTTTCCTGTTCAGGTTGCTGTGTAAACGGCATATTCTTTGCCATTATTTTACCTCATTACACTTATTCCAATCGAGTATAACCACCAGCCACAATAGCGACTTTTTTAATAAGCTCAAGTTCTAATAAAAGAGGAGCTAATGCAGAAGTTGATAATCCACTAGCCTGAGCAATGATATCAATAGGTAGCGTTTTATTAAAATGAAGCAAAGGCAAGATCACATCCATCGCTTGTTGTTGTTCGGATGTAAGTTGCTCTATTTTAGACTCTCGTTTTTTATTATTAATAAGCGTTGTATATTCTTCTGTTATTAGTTTTTGTCGATGTTCATTATCACAAGTAAGCCACTGCAAAGAGCTATTTAAATATTCTAGGATATCTTCTGGTGAAGATGCTAAATTTGCACCTTGCTTAATAAGCTGGTGATTACCTTCAAAATGAGCATCACCTAATAATCCAGGTAGCACAAACAACTCTTTACCTTGTTGCAAAGCATAATTTGCTGTTATTAAAGAACCACTTTTAATTCCTGCTTCTACAATAAGCAGTGCAGTACTTAGGCCACTAATAATCCGATTACGTTGAGGAAAATAGCGTGCTAAAGGTGGTGTCATAGGTAAATGTTCAGAAATAATAAGGCCTGATTCTTTTATTTGTGTTGCAAGAGTACGATGGAATGACGGATAAATCTGTTCTAAACCGCTTCCTAGTACAGCAATAGTAATACCATTGCTTTTTAATGCGCTTCGATGCCCAATACCATCAATGCCTTGAGCTAACCCACTTGTAATTGTCAGTTCTTTCTTTACTAATTCCTGAGCAAAATAAGTTGCCCATTTGGAACCGTATTGTGTAGCAACTCTACTTCCAATTAATGCAATTTGTGTGCTTTTTAAATGCTGCCGGTTTCCTGCAACAAAAAGCAAAAGTGGCGGTGATGAAATTTGCTTTAATAAAGATGGATAATCTGAATCTGTAATCGTTAATAATGATGATTCGTTTTTATCTAACCACTTTAATGTATCAGTGACAGCATTTGCAGGAAGTCTTAAGAATTGATGACTTTGCTGTTCTGAAAGACCACAACCTATTAATAATTTTTGATTTAACTGAGTCAAAGATTGTAGATACTTTGCAATTTGAATCGCTTTATTAACAGGTAGTCTTGAAACAGCATTAAGCCTGATCCATATTTCTCTAGCATCCATGCATTATCCTAATATTGTTTTTAACAAACAAGGTGAGTGTGGAACACACCAAATACTGTCAATCTAGACAATAAATGTCTAGAATAGACGTTAAATCCTATTCACATTTTAGAAACAGTCCGAATAAATTATGGCAGTGTTACACGTATTACATTATCCAGACGAGCGCCTTCGCACGATTGCAAAACCAGTCGAAAAAGTTGATGCCGAAATTCAAAAAATTGTCGATGATATGTTTGAAACAATGTATTTGGAAGAAGGTATCGGTTTAGCCGCGACACAGGTGAATATTCACCAGCGCATTATCGTCATTGATGTCTCTGAAACAAGAGATGAAAGACTGGTATTAATAAACCCAGAACTTCTTGATGCCAACGGTGATACAGGCATAGAAGAAGGCTGTTTGTCTATCCCAGAACAGCGTGCTTTTATTCCTCGTGCAGAACATGTAAAAGTAAAGGCCCTTGATTACAACGGTCAGCCTTTTGAGTTAGAAGCTGATGATTTATTAGCTATCTGTATTCAACATGAAATGGATCATTTAGTTGGTAAGCTATTTGTAGATTATTTATCTCCATTAAAACGCCAACGCATCCGTCAAAAAGTTGAAAAACTCGATAAGCTAGATAAAAAAAGAGCTAAAGCAGGACAGTAACAGTTAATTTGAAACAGGAAGGAAACGTGTCTGATTCATTACGTATTATTTTTGCGGGAACACCCGATTTTGCGGCTCGACATTTAGCTGCATTATTATCAACCCAACATCGTGTGGTGGGAATATTAACACCTCCAGATAAACCCGCAGGAAGAGGTAAGAAACTGACTATTAGCCCTGTCAAAGAACTGGCATTAGCTCATGATATTCCTGTTTATCAACCAACCTCTTTAAAACCAGAAGAGAACCATGAATGGATAGTGGCACAACAAGCAGACATTATGATTGTTGTCGCTTATGGCATGATTTTACCTAAAGCCGTTCTTGAAATACCGCGTTTAGGCTGCCTTAATGTGCATGGTTCTCTCCTTCCTAGATGGCGTGGTGCTGCACCAATTCAACGCTCTTTGTGGGCCGGAGATAAAGAAACGGGCGTTACCATTATGCAAATGGATATTGGTTTAGATACAGGTGATATGCTGTATAAAGCGTCCTGCCCAATTACGAATGAAGATACCAGCGCATCCCTGTATGAAAAGCTTGCAGAACTTGGTCCCAAAGCTCTAACAACTACTTTAGATCTCATTACCTCGGGTAAAGTAAAAGCTGAAAAACAAGACGATAATTTAGCGAATTACGCACAAAAATTATCTAAAGAAGAAGCAAAAATTGATTGGGCATTATCAGCAGAACAGATTGAACGTTGCATAAGAGCATTCAATCCATGGCCAATGAGCTTTTTCATGTTAGACGGGCAACCTGTAAAAGTATGGAAAGCACAAGCTATTGCAGATAATACCGATCAACTTGCAGGAACCTTATTAAAAGCAGATAAAACGGGTATTTATATTGCGACAGGTAATGGCATTCTAAATATCACTGAGTTGCAACCATCAGGTAAGAGGCCTATGGCTTCTGCTGATTTCTTAAACTCCAAGAGAGATTGGTTCACTCCTGGAAAAGTCATTCAATAATAATTCTAAGCCCTGATATCTAATATTATTATCAGGGTTTTCCTTTTTTCACGCCAATGTAATGCATCTCTGGCGCTAATTATTAAACGTCAACTCATCATGAAAACGTCATACAACTTACGTAGCATTGCAGCTAAAGCAATTAACCAAGTATTAGATCAAGGGTTATCTCTAAGTACTGTCATACCAGAACTTCAGAAAAATATTTCAGACAAAGATAAAGCCTTGTTGCAAGAAATCTGCTTTGGCGTATTACGTACATTGCCACAATTAGAATGGATTATTCAGCAACTCATGGATAAGCCATTAAAAGGTAAACAACGTATTTTACACTACCTTATTATGGTTGGTTTATATCAGCTTCTTTATACACGCATTCCTGCTCACGCAGCTTTAGCTGAGACAGTAAATGGTGCTGTTGCACTAAAAAAACCACAGTTAAAAGGATTGATTAACGGTGTGTTACGTCAGTTTCAACGCCAACAGGATATCCTTAATGAACGTTTTCAAAATAGCGAAAATCGTTTTCTTCATCCATCATGGCTACTTGCTCGCATCAAAAAGGCTTATCCTGAACAATGGATGAATATTATTGAAGGCAATAACCAAAAACCACCAATGTGGTTACGTGTAAATCAGCGTCATCACTCTCAAGAAGAATATTTAACATTACTTGAAAATGAAGAAATTCCCGCTATTGCTGATAATAGCCACCCTTTCGCGATCCGTTTAGAAAATCCATGCAACGTGAGCCTGCTTCCTGGATTTGCTGATGGTTGGATAACAGTTCAAGATCGTTCAGCTCAACGTTGTGCTGAATTATTAGCACCAAAAAATAAAGAGCAGATCCTTGATTTATGTGCAGCACCAGGTGGTAAAACAACACATATTCTAGAGATAGCTCCTCAAGCTCAAGTACTCGCTATTGACATAGATGAACAACGTTTAAAACGAGTAAAAGAAAACCTTACCCGTTTAAAACTTAATGCAGTCGTCAAAAGTGGTGATGGTCGTTATCCTGAAAAATGGTGTGCCGGCATGCAGTTTGACCGCATTTTACTCGATGCACCATGCTCAGCAACAGGTGTTATCCGTCGTCACCCAGACATAAAATGGCTTCGTCGTAATGACGATATTGAACAATTAGCTCAAATTCAAAAAGAGATCCTTCACGCTATTTGGCCATACCTAAAATCGGGCGGGACGTTGGTGTATGCAACCTGCTCTATTTTACCTGAAGAAAATAAACAACAAATTGAAGCATTTTTAGCATCAACGAAAGATGCACAATGTGATTATCAGCACCAATGCTTACCTGAAGAAAAAGGTGGCGATGGTTTCTTTTATGCATTGATCAAGAAAATATGATCTTGTGATAAAAGATGATATCAGTTCTAAAAAACGCTACTATTTCAACGCAAGATCATCAAGATCTTGCGTTTCTTTTCTATTTGTTAATCGAATACTTTGAGAAATTACGATGAAAATTATTATCTTAGGCGCTGGTCAAGTAGGTGGTACTCTCGCTGAAAATCTTGTCGGGGAGAATAATGATATTACTGTCGTTGACACTAATGCAGATCGCTTACGCCAACTTCAAGATAAATTCGATTTACGAGTAGTCAATGGACATGGATCTCACCCAAGGGTCTTAAGAGAAGCAGGTGCTGAAGATGCAGATATGCTGGTTGCCGTCACCAACTCTGATGAAACCAATATGATAGCGTGCCAAGTTGCTTACACTTTGTTTAATACGCCCAATAAAGTTGCTCGAATACGTGCTTCTGAATTTGTTCGTGAAGCAGACAAACTCTTTCTCCCAGAAGCTATTCCCATTGATTATTTAATCTCACCAGAGCATTTGGTTATTGATTATATTTATAAATTAATCCAATACCCCGGTGCCTTACAAGTTGTTAATTTTGCCGATGGTCAAGTCAGTATCGTTGCGGTAAAAGCGTATTATGGTGGTTCTCTTGTTGGAAATGCGTTATCAACATTGCGTGATCATATGCCACATATTGATACACGCGTTGCAGCGATTTTTCGTCAAGATAGACCTATCCGACCTCAAGGCTCCACAATTATTGAAGCTGGAGATGAAGTTTTCTTTGTTGTCGCATCTCAGCATATTCGCGCAGTAATGAGCGAATTACAACGATTAGAAAAACCTTATAAACGCATCATGATTGTTGGTGGTGGTAATGTCGGTGCAGGTTTAGCCGCAAGATTAGAAAAAGATTATAGCGTCAAGCTTATTGAACATAATCAGCAACGTGCAACAGAACTGGCTGAGCTACTCCATGACACCATCGTTTTTTATGGTGATGCATCAGATCAAGAACTTCTTGCTGAAGAACATATAGAACAAATCGATGTCTTTATCGCACTGACTAATGATGATGAGGCCAATATTATGTCAGCAATGTTGGCCAAAAGAATGGGCGCAAAAAAGGCGATGGTACTTATTCAACGTAGTGCTTATGTTGATTTAGTCCAAGGAGGGGTTATTGATATTGCAATATCACCACAACAAGCAACTATTTCTGCACTTTTAGGCCATGTTCGTAAAGCAGATATCGTTAGTGTTTCATCATTACGACGAGGTGTTGCAGAAGCAATCGAAGCTGTGGCACATGGTGATGAAAATACATCGAAAGTTGTTGGTCGCCGTATACAAGATATAAAGCTACCACCTGGAACCATCATTGGCGCAATTGTTAGAGAGCAAGATGTTATTATTGCGAACGCAAGTCACTCTATAGAACAGGGGGATCATGTAATTATGTTTATCACTGATAAAAAATATGTCCCTGAAGTTGAAAAACTTTTCCAACCTAGCCCATTTTTCTTATAAAACCACGTAGAAATAAGAATAGTAGTGATTGTTGCTTGTAATGATCTACTATTATCATATTAGATACTATATTTTTACATAATAAATCTATGCATAGATAAATAAGGGGTGGTTATGTCTTTTTTCAAAGAGTTTCGTGAATTTGCAATGAAAGGCAACGTTGTTGACATGGCAGTCGGTGTCATCATTGGTGCAGCCTTCGGTAAGATTGTGTCATCATTAGTTGCTGATATTATTATGCCACCTCTAGGTTTATTAATCGGTGGTATCGATTTCAAACAGTTTAGCCTTATTTTAAGAGAGGCTAATGGGGATGTACCAGCGGTTGTACTTAATTATGGTATGTTCATTCAAACTGTATTTGACTTTGCTATTATTGCATTTGCAATTTTCTGTGCAATCAAATTAATTAACAAAACACGTCGTCAAGCAGAAGAGGCACCTAAAGCACCACCGGCTCCTTCCGCAGAAGAAACGTTATTAACAGAAATTCGTGATTTATTAAAAAATCAGCAAAAATAAAAACTAAAAGGCCAGTGATAACAATTGAAAAAATCTTTTGTTATCACTGGCCTCCCAGTTACCTTTCTTATCATGTTTTGCTTTTCTCATATAACTTCCTTTTCCTTTCTTATTCTTTTCCACTCGTTGTCTAAATAGTGGATCATGAACAAGTGCCGCTAAAGCATTATCTTTAATAACACCTTTCTGGTGCTGATATTTGCTAGACATAAAAACCTCTTAAATTATTAAAGAACATAAAACGTAACACGGTACAAATATTATTGCTTTGTAGCTCCAGATTCAAGTATTTCAAGAATAGAACAATAAGTACTTTCATGAGCACTACCACAACATGCATTACTCAACATCTTCAATGAATCTCGCATTCTTTCCATTTCTTTCAAGCGAATTTCCACTTCAGCAAGTCTTGCATCAACAATATGCTTTGACTCAACACAAGTGTGATGAGCAGGATCAACCCGAATAGAAAGTAGCTCTGTAATCGCGTCTAATGTAAACCCCAACTCTTTTGCATAACGAATAAAACGTAAACGTTGGAGATCTTGCTCTGTATATAGACGATAACCGCCTTCTGTTCGTCTGTCATGATCCATCAATCCTTGTTTTTCATAAAAACGGATTGTATCTGTTGTCACATTCGCTAATTTTGCAACTTGTCCAATACGATACATGGATCATTCCCTCACTTTAAATGATGAATAAGCATAGCAAATAATCAAAAGAATAGAATTGAAATATAGTGCGAAGCTTATCTTATCAAAATAGCAGTATGCTGAAATCACAAAAAATAATTATGATGCAACACAAAAACAAATAAAAAAGTAAGGAATAACAAATAGAAAGGTTAGAGTATGAGTTGATAAGTTATTTTTACAAAAAATAATTTAGTAATTATCATTTTCAATAAACGTAAAAAAACCGGATTAAAAATCCGGTTTTTTTATTCGCTTCACTAAATAATAATTAAATTATTCAGCTGCTGCTTCTGTTTCAGAATCAGTACGGTCAACAAGCTCAATGTAAGCCATTGGAGCGTTGTCACCAGCACGGAAGCCACACTTCAGAATACGAGTGTAACCACCTGCACGGCTCGCAAAACGCGGACCTAATACTGTAAACAGTTTTGCCACGACTTCGTTATCACGAGTACGGGCGAATGCCAGACGACGATTAGCTACGCTGTCGGTCTTGGCAAGAGTAATCAGCGGCTCAACGACGCGACGCAGTTCTTTCGCTTTAGGCAAAGTTGTCTTGATGATCTCATGACGAACTAAAGAACCTGCCATGTTACGAAACATAGCCTGACGATGGCTGCTGTTGCGGTTCAATTGACGACCACTCTTACGATGGCGCATGACCTTATCCTTCTCAGTAAAACCTTAACCTGTGATCTTATTCATCAGCGATACTTGCAGGTGGCCAATTCTCAAGGCGCATGCCAAGAGATAAACCACGCGACGCCAGTACGTCTTTAATCTCAGTAAGAGATTTCTTACCAAGGTTAGGCGTCTTAAGTAATTCAACTTCAGTACGCTGTACCAGATCACCGATGTAGTGGATTGCTTCTGCCTTCAGACAGTTAGCAGAGCGGACAGTCAATTCAAGATCGTCTACTGGGCGCAGTAAGATAGGATCGAATTCTGGCTTCTCTTCTTTAACTTCTGGCTGACGAACATCACGTAAGTCAACAAAAGCTTCAAGCTGTTCAGCCAGGATAGTCGCTGCACGGCGAATCGATTCTTCTGGATCGATAGTACCGTTAGTTTCCATCTCGATTACCAGCTTATCCAAGTCGGTACGCTGTTCAACACGAGCTGCTTCCACATTATAAGCAATACGCTCAACTGGGCTATAGCACGCATCTACTAAAAGGCGACCGATAGGGCGCTCATCTTCTTCCGAATGAATTCGGGCAGAAGCCGGCACATAACCACGACCACGCTGAACTTTGATACGCATGTTAATAGATGCGTTTTCGTCTGTAAGGTGGCAGATAACGTGCTGCGGCTTGACGATTTCGACATCACCGTCATGGATGATATCGGCTGCAATAACAGGGCCAATGCCAGATTTGCTCAAAGTAAGAATAACTTCATCTTTACCATGAACTTTTACCGCCAACCCCTTAAGGTTGAGCAGTATTTCTAGGATATCTTCCTGAACACCTTCTTTGGTGCTGTACTCATGCAGTACACCATCAATCTCAACCTCTGTTACCGCACAACCCGGCATAGACGAAAGCAGAATACGGCGCAGTGCGTTACCAAGAGTATGGCCGAAGCCTCGCTCTAATGGCTCAAGGGTCACCTTGGCGTGCGTCGAACTGACTTGCTCGATATCAACCAGGCGCGGTTTTAGAAACTCTGTCACAGAACCCTGCATTGTGTCCTCTCTTTGGTGCTAAGCCTTACTTGGAGTAAAGCTCGACGATCAGGTGCTCGTTAATGTCAGCAGACAAGTCAGTACGTTCAGGAATACGCTTGAACACACCTTCCATCTTAGCAGCATCAACTTCCAGCCATGTTGGCTTTTCACGCTGTTCAGCCAGCTCTAAAGCAGCCTTAATACGAGACTGTTTTTTCGATTTTTCACGAACGCTGACTACGTCATTCGGGGAAACCTGATAAGAAGCAATGTTAACCACGCGACCATTTACCATGATTGCTTTATGGCTAACCATCTGACGTGCTTCTGCGCGAGTTGCGCCAAAGCCCATACGATAAACAACGTTATCCAGACGACCTTCCAGCAGAGTCAGCAGGTTTTCACCTGTGTTGCCTTTCAGACGAGTTGCTTCTTTGTAGTAGTTACGGAATTGACGCTCTAGAACACCGTAAATACGACGTACTTTTTGTTTTTCACGTAACTGAACACCGTAATCAGAAAGACGCGGTTTACGTGCGCCATGCTGACCTGGTGCTTGTTCCAGTTTACACTTGGTGTCAATCGCCCGAACGCCAGATTTTAGAAATAAATCTGTACCTTCACGGCGGCTCAGCTTGAGCTTAGGACCCAAATATCTTGCCATTTTCTTTCTCCAACTTTCCTAAAAACGAAAACGTTATTAAACGCGACGTTTTTTCGGTGGACGACAACCGTTATGAGGAATCGGAGTCACATCAGTAATATTAGTGATGCGGAAACCAGCCGCGTTTAATGCACGGATAGTTGACTCACGACCAGGACCAGGTCCTTTAACCATAACTTCCAAGTTCTTAATTCCGTACTCTTTAACAGCTTCAGCGCAACGTTCTGCTGCAACCTGAGCCGCGAACGGAGTAGATTTACGAGAACCACGGAAACCGGAACCACCGGCAGTAGCCCAACCCAATGCGTTACCTTGACGATCGGTAATAGTAACGATTGTGTTGTTGAAAGAAGCATGGATATGAGCCACACCGTCAGAGACTTGTTTTCTTACACGCTTACGTGCACGAATAGGTGCTTTTGCCATTGTTCAAATACCCCGATTATTTCTTGATCGGCTTACGCGGACCCTTACGGGTACGTGCGTTAGTCTTAGTACGCTGACCGCGAACTGGTAGACCACGACGATGACGTAAACCACGGTAAGTACCAAGATCCATCAGACGTTTGATGCTCAGGGTAACTTCACGACGCAGATCACCTTCTACAACGTATTTGGCAACTTCGTCACGCAGCTTGTCGATTTGCTCTTCAGACAGCTCACTGATCTTAACATTTTCAGCAATACCAGCAGCTACACAGATAGCCTGTGAGCGGGTCTTACCGATACCGTAAATCGAAGTTAATGCGATTACAGTATGTTTATGATCAGGAATGTTAATGCCTGCTATACGGGCCACTATGCACTCCTAAATTAGCAGTTATACAGTACTATTCTGAAAAGCCCGTTTTCAGGATACTCAAACAATACTGTATATATTATAAAAGATTGGGCTGGCTAATTTAGCCAGCTCAACCGAACTTTGCAAGAAAAAAATGCAATAAATTAGCCTTGACGCTGTTTATGCTTAGGCTCGACGCTGCAAATTACACGCACGTGACCGTGACGTCTAACAATTTTGCAGTTACGGCACATTTTCTTGACGGAAGCACGAACTTTCATTTTTACTCTCCGTAACTTCTAAAACAAATCGCTTATCAGTAATTAACCTTTAAGATTTGCTTTTTTCAATGCAGACTCATACTGACTTGACATCAGGAGAGTTTGCACTTGAGCCATAAAATCCATGATGACTACAACCACGATTAAGAGGGAAGTACCACCAAAATAGAAAGGTACTTTCATTGCGTCACGCATGAACTCCGGGATGAGACAGATAAAGGTAATATACAAGGCACCGATTAAGGTTAAACGTGTCATTACTTTATCTATATATTTAGCCGTCTGCTCTCCCGGGCGAATTCCTGGTACAAATGCACCGGACTTCTTCAGGTTATCTGCCGTTTCTCTTGGGTTGAAAACCAACGCCGTATAGAAGAAACAGAAGAATATGATTGCAGCAGCGTATAGTAACACATAAATAGGTTGACCAGGCTGTAGATTTAAAGAAATCGTAGTCAGCCAACCCCACCCTGTACCATCGCCAAACCAAGAGGTTATTGTACCAGGAAACAGGATAATACTTGAAGCAAAAATTGCTGGTATAACACCCGCCATATTTACTTTAAGTGGTAGATGTGTACTTTGTGCCGCGTATATTCTACGCCCTTGTTGACGTTTTGCATAGTTAACAACGATACGACGTTGTCCTCTTTCTACAAAAACAACAAAGAAAGTAACCGCGAACACCAATACTGCAACCAACAATAACAGGAGGAAGTGCAGTTCGCCTTGCCGCGCCTGCTCGATGGTTTGACCAATGGCAGGTGGAAGACCTGCAACGATACCTGCAAAGATAATGATTGAGATACCGTTACCAATACCACGTTCAGTGATTTGCTCACCTAACCACATTAGGAACATTGTCCCAGTGACTAAGCTCACAACAGCCGTAATATAGAATGGTAGACCTGGATTAATTACCAGACCTTGCATTCCTGGCATATTCGGTAAGCCTGTTGCGATACCAATTGATTGGAATATCGCCAGCACCAAAGTACCATAACGGGTATATTGGCTGATCTTACGACGACCGGCCTCCCCTTCCTTCTTAATCTCTGCTAACCGAGGGTTAACCACTGATAAGAGTTGGATAATAATCGATGCCGAAATATAAGGCATGATACCCAGCGCAAAGATAGAAGCACGGCTAAGAGCACCACCAGAGAACATGTTAAACATTTCAATGATGGTGCCTTTTTGCTGATCGAGCAATTTGGCAAGCACAGTGGCATCAATACCAGGGATAGGAATAAAAGAGCCAATCCTAAAGACAATAAGTGCACCAAGAACAAACAAAAGTCTGCGTTTTAGTTCACCAACACCACCTTTAGCACTCTGAAAATCTAAACCTGGTTGTTTAGCCATCTGTCACTTATTCCTCAATTTTACCGCCAGCTGATTCGATTGCTGCACGGGCACCTTTGGTAACACGCAGACCACGAATAGTCACTGCACGGTTAACCTCGCCAGACAGAATTAATTTTGCAAATTCAATCTGTGGGCCAACAACGTTTGCGGCTTTCAGTGCATTCAGATCGATTACATCGCCTTCAACGTAAGCTAAATCAGACAGACGGATTTCCGCAGTCACGAATGATTTACGTGAAGTAAAACCAAATTTTGGTAAACGACGATATAAAGGCATCTGGCCGCCTTCAAAACCACGACGTACGCCACCGCCAGAACGAGATTTCTGACCTTTGTGACCACGGCCGCCAGTTTTACCTAAGCCAGAACCGATACCACGACCTACACGTTTAGGCGCATGCTTGGCACCTTCAGCCGGAGACAGAGTATTTAAACGCATCTCTTACTCCTCAACTTTAACCATATAGGAAACCAAGTTGATCATACCGCGAACTGCTGGTGTATCTTCGCGTTCTACAGTGTGACCGATGCGACGCAGACCTAAACCTGTCATCGTTGCCTTATGTTTAGGCAAACGACCGATTAAGCTGCGTGTTTGAGTAATTTTAATAGTCTTAGCCATGGTCATTACCCCAGAATTTCTTCAACGGATTTACCACGCTTAGCTGCGACCATATCTGGAGACTTCATGCTATCTAAAGCGTCCAGTGTTGCACGAACCACGTTAATCGGGTTAGTGGAACCATAGGTTTTAGCCAGTACGTTACGAACGCCAGCCACTTCTAGAACTGCACGCATTGCACCACCTGCGATGATACCGGTACCTTCATGAGCAGGCTGCATAAATACGCGTGAGCCTGTGTGAGTACCTTTAACAGGGTGGAACAGAGTACCGTTGTTTAAAGAGACGGTTTTCATATTGCGACGGGCTTTTTCCATCGCTTTCTGGATTGCTGCCGGAACTTCGCGAGCTTTGCCATATCCAAAACCAACGCGGCCATTACCATCACCAACTACTGTAAGAGCGGTGAAGCTAAAGATACGACCACCTTTAACGGTTTTAGATACGCGGTTTACCGCGATCAGCTTTTCCTGCAGTTCGCCAGCTTGTTTCTCGATGTGAGCCATCTTACACTCCTACCTTAGAACTGAAGGCCAGCTTCACGGGCAGCATCTGCCAGTGCCTGGACTCGACCATGATATTGGAAACCGGAACGGTCAAATGATACTACTTTGATACCTTTTTCCAGAGCGCGTTCAGCAATAATTTTACCAACTACCGCTGCTGCTTCTTTGTTTCCAGTGTTTTTCAGTTGCTCAATGATAGCTTTTTCTGTAGTAGAAGCGGCCACCAAAGTTTCAGAACCGTTTGGTGCAATAACCTGCGCATAAATATGGCGAGGGGTACGGTGTACCACCAGGCGAGTCGCACCCAATTCCTGGAGCTTACGGCGTGCGCGGGTCGCACGACGGATACGAGCTGCTTTCTTATCCATAGTGTTACCTTACTTCTTCTTAGCCTCTTTGATACGCACAACTTCGTCGGCGTAACGAATACCTTTACCTTTATAAGGTTCAGGGCGACGGTAAGCACGCAGTTCAGCTGCTACTTGACCAATCACTTGCTTATCCGCACCTTTCAGCACGATTTCAGTTTGTGTTGGGCATTCAGCAGTGATGCCTGCTGGCAGTTGGTGTTCCACTGGATGTGAAAAACCTACTGATAAGTTAACCGCATTGCCTTTAATAGACGCACGATAACCTACACCTACCAGTTGCAGTTTCTTAGTGAAGCCTTCGGTAACACCTACAACCATTGCATTTAACAGAGAACGAGTAGTACCCGCCTGTGCCCATGCATCAGCAAAACCATCGCGAGGTGCGAAAGTTAATTGGTTGTCAGCATGTTGAATTTCAACTGCATTATGGATAGTACGAGTAAGCTCGCCGTTTTTACCCTTAATCGTAATTACCTGACCGTTGAGTTTAACCTCTACGCCGGCAGGAATGACGACGGGTGCTTTTGCCACACGAGACATTCTTTCCTCCCGAATTAAGCTACGTAGCAGATAATCTCGCCACCAAGACCTGCTTGGCGAGCTGCACGATCAGTCATAACACCTTTTGAGGTAGAAACAACAGCGATGCCCAGTCCTGCCATAACTTGTGGCAGCTCATCTTTTCTTTTATAGATGCGCAGACTAGGACGGCTTACGCGCTGAATGCTTTCTACTACAGCCTTACCTTGGAAATATTTTAAAATAATTTCCAGTTCTGGCTTAGTGTCGCCTTCAATTTTAAAATCTTCGATATAACCTTCTTCCTTAAGCACGTTGGCAATCGCCACTTTCAGCTTGGAGGAAGGCATTGTGACCGCAACTTTATTCGCGGCCTGACCGTTACGGATACGGGTCAGCATATCCGCGATGGGATCTTGCATGCTCATCTGTCTTTACTCCCGTGATTCAATTATGGTAATTACCAGCTAGCCTTTCTAAGGCCCGGGATTTCACCGCGCATAGCGGCTTCACGGACTTTAATACGGCTGAGGCCAAATTTCCGCAGGAAACCGTGCGGACGTCCAGTTTGACGGCAGCGGTTACGCTGACGTGAAGGACTTGAATCACGTGGCATAGTTTGCAGTTTCAGAACAGCATTCCAACGATCTTCGTCAGACACGTTCACATCTGAAACGATAGCTTTCAGTTCTGCGCGTTTTGCGAAGAATTTCTCAGCTAAATTCGCACGTTTTACATCACGTGCTTTCATAGATTTCTTAGCCATGAATGCCCTGCCTTACTTGCGGAACGGGAAGTTAAACGCTGCTAACAGTGCGCGACCTTCATCATCTGATTTCGCAGTCGTAGTAATGGTAATATCCAAACCACGAACACGATCCACTTTATCGTAATCGATTTCAGGGAAGATGATTTGCTCACGTACGCCCATGCTGTAGTTACCACGTCCATCAAATGATTTAGCGGACAAACCACGGAAGTCACGGATACGTGGTACAGCAATAGAGATCAGGCGTTCAAAGAACTCCCACATGCGTTCGCCACGCAGGGTCACTTTACAGCCGATCGGATAGCCCTGGCGGATTTTGAAGCCTGCAACAGATTTGCGTGCTTTGGTGATCAAAGGTTTTTGACCTGAGATTGCTGCTAAATCAGCTGCTGCATTGTCCAGCAGTTTTTTATCAGCAATAGCTTCACCAACACCCATGTTCAGGGTGATCTTCTCGACCCGAGGGACTTGCATGACAGAATGGTAACCAAACTGAGACATCAGTTTTTGGACTACCTCGTCTTTGTAGTAATCATGCAGTTTCGCCATCGTATACTCCAAATTACTTGATAGTTTCTTTATTAGACTTGAAGAAACGAACTTTTTTGCCGTCTTCGAATCTAAAACCTACACGGTCAGCCTTGCCGGTTGCCGCATTGAAGATTGCAACGTTAGAAACTTGGATAGAAGCTTCTTTTTCAACGATGCCACCTGGTTGGTTCAGAGCCGGAACTGGCTTCTGATGTTTTTTAACCAGATTGATACCTTCAACGATAACTTTACCAGAAGAAAGAACCTGTTTTACTTTACCGCGCTTACCTTTATCTTTACCAGTCAGCACGATAACTTCGTCTTCACGACGGATTTTCGCTGCCATTGCCTGCTCCTTAGAGTACTTCAGGTGCCAGAGAGATTATTTTCATAAACTTCTCGTTACGAAGTTCACGAGTAACCGGCCCAAAAATACGCGTACCAATAACTTGCTCGCTGTTGTTGTTTAACAATACACAAGCGTTGCTATCGAAGCGAATGACAGAACCGTCAGGGCGACGAACACCCTTCTTGGTGCGCACCACTACCGCTTTCAGTACATCACCTTTCTTAACTTTACCACGTGGAATTGCTTCCTTGATGGTAATTTTGATGATGTCACCTACATCTGCGTAGCGACGGTGCGAGCCACCTAGAACCTTGATACACATTACGCGACGTGCACCGGAGTTGTCGGCCACGTTCAGCATAGTCTGTTCTTGGATCATTTTAGTGCTCCGCTAAATGTCAACTACTACTGAGCCACTTCCACATTAGAAGAGGCCGTTCAATATCCCATAATACGAGGGAGCGGCATTATAACACCACATTCTCGATATGGACAGAAAAAATAAACGGCTCGTTCAGTTTTGAGCCGTTTATTTCGTACGAAAAGGCTATTTTATTACAGAATAGCTTTTTCTACAACGCGAACTAACGCCCAAGACTTAGTCTTAGATAGTGGACGTGTTTGACGAATTTCTACTACGTCACCAATTCCACATTCGTTGTTCTCGTCATGTACATGCAGTTTGGTCGTACGACGGATAAACTTACCATATAATGGGTGTTTAACCATACGATCGATAGCAACGACAATAGATTTTTCCATTTTGTCACTAACTACACGACCTTGCAGAGTACGGATTTTATCGGTCATTACGCACCCGCCTTCTCAGTCAGTAAAGTCTTAACGCGTGCGATATTACGACGCACTTGTTTCAACAGATGAGACTGTTGTAACTGACCACTTGCTGCCTGCATACGCAGATTAAACTGCTCGCGCAGTAAGTTCAGCAGTTCTGTGTTCAGCTCTTCAACGCTCTTTTCGCGCAGCTCTTTTGCTTTCATTACATCACCGTCTTAGTTACAAAGGTGGTTTTGATAGGCAGTTTTGCTGCCGCCAGCTTGAATGCTTCACGGGCCAGTTCTTCAGGCACACCATCCATTTCATACAGGACTTTACCTGGCTGGATTAAGGCAACCCAATACTCAACGTTACCTTTACCTTTACCCATACGGACTTCGAGCGGCTTTTCAGTGATTGGTTTGTCTGGGAACACACGGATCCAGATTTTACCCTGACGCTTAACTGCACGGGTCATTGCACGACGTGCCGCTTCGATCTGACGTGCAGTCAGACGACCACGGCCCACAGCTTTAAGACCGTAAGTCCCGAAGCTTACATCCGCACCAGCAGCTAAGCCACGGTTGCGGCCTTTGTGCACTTTACGGAATTTTGTACGCTTTGGTTGTAACATCAGCGACTCTCCTTACTTGCGGCCTTTACGCTGCTGCTTTTTAGGTTGAGCAGCCGGTTTTTCCGCCTGTTCAACTGCAGCCATACCACCCAGGATCTCACCTTTGAAGATCCATACCTTAACGCCGAGCACACCATAAGTGGTTTGTGCTTCTGAGGTATTGTAGTCGATATCTGCACGCAGAGTGTGCAGAGGTACACGACCTTCACGATACCATTCAGTACGAGCGATTTCAGCGCCACCTAAGCGACCACTTACTTCCACTTTAATACCTTTAGCGCCTAAACGCATAGCATTCTGTACCGCACGCTTCATAGCACGACGGAACATAACACGACGTTCCAGCTGTGAAGTGATGCTGTCAGCAACTAATTTTGCGTCCAGTTCAGGTTTACGTACTTCGGCGATATTAATTTGCGCAGGAACGCCAGCGATATCCGCTACGTTTTTGCGCAGTTTTTCAACATCTTCACCTTTTTTACCGATAACGATGCCTGGGCGAGCAGTGTGAATAGTCACACGGATGCTTTTCGCAGGACGTTCGATAACGATACGAGATACAGATGCTTTAGCCAGTTCTTTAGTTAAGTACTGACGTACTTTAAAATCGCTGTCTAGGTTGTCAGCGAATTCATTGGTACCCGCATACCATGTGGAATTCCAAGGCTTGACAATGCCAAGGCGGATACCATTAGGATGTACTTTTTGACCCATTGCTAGTCTCCAGAGTCTCAGCGATCAGACACAACCACAGTGATGTGGCTGGTGCGCTTCAGAATACGATCTGCACGGCCTTTTGCACGAGGCATAATGCGCTTCATAGAAGGACCTTCGTCAACAAAGATCTTAGCTACTTTCAGATCATCAATGTCAGCGCCATCGTTGTGTTCTGCATTAGCAATAGCAGACTCCAGTACTTTCTTCACTAAACCAGCAGCTTTCTTGTTGGTAAAGGTTAAAATTTCCAGAGCTTGCGACACTTTCTTACCGCGAATCAGGTCAGCTACCAAGCGAACCTTCTGAGCAGAAGAACGAGCGTGGCGATGCATAGCGATAGTTTCCATCTCTTCCTCCTACCTTATTTTTTCTTAGCCTTTTTATCGGCTGCATGACCGCGATAAGTACGGGTCGGCGCGAATTCACCCAGTTTGTGACCAACCATTTCGTCGGAAACGTAAACTGGAACATGCTGACGACCATTATGGACAGCGATGGTCAAACCGATCATGTTAGGAAAGATCGTTGAACGACGGGACCAAGTCTTAACAGGCTTTTTGTCACCGCTTTCCACCGCTTTCTCTACCTTCTTCAGCAAGTGCAGGTCAATGAAAGGACCTTTCTTGAGAGAACGTGGCATGGCTTATCCTCTAATTATTTCTTAGTACGACGATGAACGATGAAATGTTCAGTGCGTTTGTTTTTACGAGTCTTCTTACCTTTGGTTTGAACGCCCCAAGGTGTTACTGGGTGTTTACCAAAGTTACGACCTTCACCACCACCATGTGGGTGATCGACTGGGTTCATCGCAGTACCGCGAACGGTAGGACGAATACCACGCCAGCGACTTGCACCAGCTTTACCCAGAACGCGTAACATGTGCTCAGAGTTGCCAACTTCACCGATAGTTGCACGGCAATCAGAAGGAACTTTACGCATTTCACCAGAACGCAGACGGATAGTGACATAAGCACCATCACGAGCAACGATCTGAACGTAAGTACCAGCTGAACGAGCTAACTGACCACCTTTACCTGGTTTCATTTCTACGTTATGAACTGTAGAACCAACCGGGATATTACGCATTGGTAAGGTGTTACCCGCTTTGATAGCAGCATCAACGCCAGACTGAACTTTATCACCCGCTTTCAGGCCTTTTGGAGCCAGAATGTAGCGACGTTCACCATCAGCATACAGCACTAAAGCGATGTTAGCTGAACGGTTTGGATCATATTCCAGACGTTCTACTGTCGCAGGGATACCATCTTTGTTGCGTTTAAAGTCAACAATACGGTAAGCCTGTTTGTGACCACCACCGATGTGACGGGTAGTGATACGACCATTGTTGTTACGACCACCGGACTTGCTGTTCTTTTCCAGCAATGGCGCATAAGGTTTCCCTTTATGCAGCTCAGGGTTTACCACTTTAACTACGTGGCGACGGCCCGGAGACGTAGGTTTACATTTAACAATTGCCATTGTTCTTTACTCCTCCGACTTACTCAGCGCCGCCGACGAAGTCCAGATTCTGGCCTTCCTTCAGGGTGACGTAAGCTTTTTTCCAGTCGCTACGACGACCAATACGCTGACCGTGACGTTTCACTTTGCCTTTCATCAGCAGAGTGTTAACACTTTCAACTTCGACTTCAAACAGTTTTTGTACAGCTGCTTTAATCTCTGCTTTGGTCGCGTCTTTAGCAACTTTGAGAACGATGGTGTTTGATTTTTCCATCGCGATAGAAGCTTTTTCAGATACATGCGGCGCGCGCAGTACTTTCAGCAGACGTTCTTCACGGATCATGCCAGCATCTCCTCAACTTGCTTCACAGCGTCAGCAGTCATGACGACTTTGTCGAAGGCGATTAAGCTAACAGGGTCGATTGTTGCTGCATCACGTACGTCAACTTTATATAAGTTGCGTGCTGCTAAATACAGATTCTCATCTAAATCAGCAGTGATGATCAGAACATCTTCCAGAGCCATATCTTTCAGTTTCTGTGCTAAAAGCTTAGTTTTAGGCGCTTCAACAGAGAACTTCTCTACGACGATCAGACGATCTTGACGTACCAGTTCAGACAGAATGCTCTTCAGAGCACCACGGTACATCTTTTTGTTTACTTTTTGACTGTGGTCCTGTGGTTTAGCTGCGAAGCTAACACCACCAGAGCGCCAAATTGGGCTCTTGATTGAACCTGAACGTGCACGACCTGTACCTTTCTGTCTCCAAGGCTTTTTGCCTGAACCAGAAACTTCAGCACGAGTTTTCTGAGCACGAGTACCTTGACGAGCACCAGCAGCGTATGCAACGACTACTTGATGCACAAGCGCTTCGTTAAAGTCACGCCCGAAGGTAGTTTCGGAAACAGTCAGCGCGCCTTGCGCGTCTTTCATTACCAATTCCATTCCTATCTCCTCGACGTTACGCCTTGACAGCTGGTTTAACGATCAGGTCACTGCCAGTTGCACCTGGAACAGCACCTTTGACCAGCAGCAGGTTGCGCTCAGCGTCAACACGTACTACTTCCAGGCTCTGAACGGTAACTTGTTCGTTACCCAGTTGACCTGCCATTTTCTTGCCTTTGAACACCTTACCCGGAGTCTGGTTCTGACCGATAGAACCCGGAACACGGTGAGACAAGGAGTTACCGTGGGTAGCATCTTGAGTACGGAAATTCCAGCGCTTTACAGTACCAGCAAAACCTTTACCTTTAGATGTTCCAGTAACGTCGACTTTTTTAACGTCAGCGAAAATTTCTACGCTAATGCTTTGACCTACAGTATATTCTTCGCCTTCATTCAGACGGAATTCACGTAGTAAGCGGCCAGCTTCAACACCAGCTTTAGCAAAATGACCTGCTTCAGGTTTCAGTACACGGTTAGCTTTTTTGCTACCAGTAGTCACCTGAATGGCACGATAACCGTCTTTCTCTAGATCTCTGACCTGAGTAACACGGTTGTTTTCAATTTCGATAACGGTTACAGGGATTGAAACGCCATCTTCAGTGAAGATACGAGTCATTCCTACTTTCTTACCGACTAAACCAATCATTGTTTCAACCTCTCAATCGCTTGATGACCTGATTAACCTAGGCTGATCTGCACGTCTACGCCGGCAGCCAGATCCAGACGCATCAGAGCATCAACGGTTTTCTCGGTTGGCTCAACGATGTCAACCAGACGTTTGTGAGTGCGAATTTCATACTGATCACGCGCATCTTTATTAACGTGCGGAGAAATCAACACTGTGAAACGCTCTTTGCGAGTCGGCAGTGGGATTGGACCACGAACTTGCGCACCAGTGCGCTTAGCAGTCTCTACGATTTCCGCAGTTGATTGATCAATCAGACGATGATCAAAAGCTTTCAGGCGGATACGGATTCTTTGGTTCTGCATGAGACCAGAGCTCCAACTATTTTTTATAAACGTAAATGATTACTACTCGTACCCATTTCGATTGATGAGAGAGTGTAATCGTTCTGCATATAACTCCCCAATCGGGAGTATTATATTAATGCAATAAAAAATCTGCATTAGCTGATAAATCAGCCCCACTAAATCAGTGAGCCTGCGCATTATACTTGCCTGAGTGATGAAATCAAGCCAAGAATAAAAAATCAGCGATAAAAATTCATTTTATCTTTTCGAAAATAAAAAAAGCAAAGGTAACCTTCATCACCTTTGCTTTAAAAACCGTCTCAAAATTCATTAAAGAATGATGGATTATTCTTCAATAATTTGAGCTTGTAGATAGTTTTGAAGCCCTATTCGTTCGATAAGTTCAAGCTGGGTTTCAATCCAATCAATATGCCCTTCTTCATCAGTTAGAATTTCTAGCATAAGATCACGACTGACATAATCATGAATTGAATCTGCGTAAGCAATAGCTTCACGCAAATCTTTGGCACCACCTAATTCCAATTCCAAATCAGAACGTAGCATCTCTTCAACATCTTCACCGATGTTTAGTTTGCCTAAATCTTGTAAGTTTGGAATGCCTTCAAGGAACAAGATACGCTCGATATATTTATCGGCGTGTTTCATCTCATCTATGGATTCATGATATTCCATTTCATTAAGGCGTGTAAGACCCCAATTCTTGAACATTCGGGCATGTAGGAAATACTGATTAATTGCAACAAGCTCACCTCCTAATAACTTATTAAGGTGGGCTATCATTTTTTTATCACCTTTCATTTTTATGCTCCTTTGCTTCCAGTCTTTTTAGTGTAGACCTTTTATACAAAGTGGAGAGAAAGGAAATTTAAAATTTGTTATGCAACTTCAGAAATTTGAGGGTAAAGGATAGATTGCTCACTTTCAATTATTTGACGAGCTTGACGTACACACTTACCGCAACAACTACCAACAGGTAAGATCTTACGTAATTCATTAATAGTGTGGATTTGATGTTTGTGTACTGTGGAGATAATTTTTTTATCACTCACACCATGGCAAAGACAGACGTACATAATAGCAACCTCATTAACTACTCACGCACCGAATAGTAAATGATAACCATTATGATTTCAATTTCTATTTAACTTAGATATTCTAACTAATATAGAAACTCTCATGATAATGAGAGAATAAATTGAGGACGGGATTTAACTAAGATAAAAAGTGCTATTTTTAGATACAAAAAAAGGGCATCAATGATGCCCTTTCTCTATAACTTAAAGTAGATTAGTGATTAACCTAATACTTTAGCAACAACGCCCGCACCTACTGTACGGCCACCTTCACGGATAGCGAAACGTAAACCGTCGTCCATCGCGATTGGGTGAATCAGTTCAACGATCATGTTGATGTTGTCACCTGGCATTACCATTTCTACGCCTTCTGGTAATTCGATAGTACCAGTTACGTCAGTTGTACGGAAGTAGAACTGTGGACGGTAGCCTTTGAAGAATGGTGTATGACGACCACCTTCATCTTTGCTCAGAATATAAACTTCTGATTCAAATTTAGTGTGTGGGTTGATTGAACCTGGTTTTGCCAGTACTTGTCCACGTTCGATTTCTTCACGCTTAGTACCACGCAGAAGAACACCAACGTTCTCACCTGCACGACCTTCGTCAAGTAATTTACGGAACATTTCAACGCCAGTACAAGTTGTTTTCGCTGTTGGTTTAATACCAACGATTTCAACTTCTTCACCAACTTTGATTACGCCACGCTCAACACGACCTGTTACTACTGTACCACGGCCTGAAATTGAGAATACGTCTTCAATTGGTAACAGGAATGGTTTGTCAATTGCACGCTCTGGTTCTGGGATGTATGAATCCAGTGCTTCTGCTAATTCAACAATTTTTGCTTCCCACTCTGCTTCGCCTTCCAGTGCTTTCAGCGCTGAACCACGGATTACTGGAGTGTCATCACCTGGGAAATCGTACTGAGACAGAAGTTCACGAACTTCCATTTCTACTAATTCCAGTAACTCTTCATCATCTACCATGTCACATTTGTTCAGGAATACGATGATGTAAGGAACACCAACCTGACGACCTAACAGGATGTGCTCACGAGTTTGTGGCATTGGACCATCTGTCGCAGCAACAACCAGGATAGCTCCGTCCATTTGCGCAGCACCAGTGATCATGTTTTTAACATAGTCGGCGTGCCCTGGGCAGTCTACGTGTGCGTAGTGACGAGTTGGGGTGTCATATTCTACGTGTGAAGTAGAGATGGTGATACCACGAGCTTTTTCTTCTGGTGCGTTATCGATTTGGTCGAATGCACGAGCAGCACCACCATAAGTTTTAGCTAAAACTGTAGTGATTGCAGCAGTCAGAGTTGTTTTACCGTGGTCAACGTGGCCGATAGTACCAACGTTAACGTGCGGTTTTGAACGTTCAAATTTTTCTTTAGACATTTAAATTGTCCCTCTAAGACACGGAATCGGTGGTTACACCACATCAACCAAGCAGTAAGTAAATTAGCGATTTGCTAGTGCTTGTTAAGATTTTAATCAGGGAGGCAAGAACATGAAGGAGTGGTGCTGATAGGCAGATTCGAACTGCCGACCTCACCCTTACCAAGGGTGCGCTCTACCAACTGAGCTATATCAGCACATCTGGAGCGGGCAGCGGGAATCGAACCCGCATCATCAGCTTGGAAGGCTGAGGTAATAGCCATTATACGATGCCCGCAGAACTCGGCTACCTGACTTAAAATCAGCTTTGTATTCTACTTAAGTGTTTACTAATTTAAAACACTTAAGTTTGGAATTAATGGTGGTGGGAGAAGGATTCGAACCTTCGAAGTCTGTGACGGCAGATTTACAGTCTGCTCCCTTTGGCCGCTTGGGTATCCCACCAAACCTAATTTTTAATGGTGCCGGCACCAAGAGTCGAACTCGGGACCTACTGATTACAAGTCAGTTGCTCTACCAACTGAGCTATGCCGGCTAAGTGGTGCGCATTCTAGGAGGACTTTCATCATGATGCAACAAAAAAATTGCGATATTCGTTCTTTTGCTTAGATTTTGTTCACTTTTAATTGAATTGTTGATTTTTTAGGAAAAAAACGACCAAAATGACAACAAAAAATCATGCTAGATTAGCAAGCTAATTTAGCTAATCACTCCCGAATTTATTCACCATCAATAAATTTTTAGAAAAAAATTGATTGCACCTTTGTTAGTCTACGCTAAAAAATTATTTTCATGACTATTTTTTATACTTTTTTTACAAATTTATTCAGTTCGTGTCAAAAAAAGTAGAAAAAATTTAAAAAATATCTACGCCTAAGAGTCATCACTCGTTATGATGCTGTTTATTTTTTATCGGATACGGGTGTTTTAAACAGCCTGTCCAACCTGCGAATATTAGGCAGATGTTGGCTTATGAATAACAAAGAACGCTTTATAACCCCTTATTTAGAGTTTGACAGAAAGCATTGGGCAACGTTAAGAGATTCCGTTCCTTTAACATTAACCGAAAAAGAGATTGCTGATTTAAAAGGAATTAATGAAGAAATTTCTATTGATGATGTAATTGAGATTTATCTTCCTCTTTCAAGATTACTCAATTTTTACATAAGTTCTAACTTGCGCCGTCAAGCTGTCTTAGAGCAGTTTCTTGGAACACGAAGCGCCAAAATCCCCTACATTATTGGTATAGCGGGTAGTGTTGCTGTTGGTAAAAGTACCACAGCTCGTTTGCTACAAGCGCTTTTAACCCGGTGGCCAGAACATCGTAAAGTTGATTTAATCACTACTGATGGCTTTCTTTTGCCTAATGCAGAGTTAAAAAGACGCGGAATAATGAAAAAGAAAGGATTTCCTGAATCCTATGATATGCATAGCCTTGTCTCTTTCGTTTCTGATATAAAATCAGGCAAAAAACAAGTAACAGCCCCTGTCTATTCTCATTTAGTGTATGACATCATTCCAGATAAGGAACAGGTTATTGAACAACCTGATATTTTGATCCTTGAAGGATTAAATGTATTACAGAGTAATCAGGATTATCCTCATGATCCACATAATGTTTTCGTATCAGATTATGTAGACTTCTCCATTTATGTTGATGCTGAAGAAGAATTACTAAAACACTGGTACATCAGTCGCTTTTTAAAATTTAGAGAGGGTGCGTTTACTGATCCTGAGTCATATTTTAATAATTACTCAAAATTAAGCAGAGAAGAGTCTATTGAAATAGCATCTTCGATTTGGCAAGAAATTAATGGTTTAAATCTGAAACAGAACATCCTGCCTACAAAAGAAAGAGCGAGTCTTATACTAACTAAAGGTCAAAATCATTCGATCACTAACGTTCGATTACGTAAGTAAATCTAAACAATTATCACCATTTGGTCTAAGGATTATTATATTTTAGTTATTAAAAATAGCATTGATAAATAAAAAGCTTTCCAGTTTAGGAAAGCTTTTTTAGTTTTAGATTTTCGATGCAATTTAAAGCATTATGGTGCACTTCTCAGTGAAATTTCACCACCTATATAAGATATTATTTTTCCATTTTGTTCTAAAAGTAAAGCACCTTGATCATTAATACCTTTGGCAATACCAAAGATCTCTTTTTCACCAATAATAAGCTTTACACGGCGATCCATAAAGTTATCTAAACGTTTCCAACGCTCGATAAACACAAATAACCCTTGTTTTTCAAATTGTACAAATGCTTCTCTTAATGCATTAGTAATTTCACAAGCAAGTTCATTTCTGTCAATTTTAATACCAACTTGCTCCAAATTAATCCATTGCTGGTTAATGGCTTCATTTTGATTTTTACTCATCGCAATATTGATACCAATACCTGTGACAATATGAGCAACATCACCTGTTTTCCCTGTTAGCTCAACAAGAATACCTGAAAGCTTTTTATCATTTAAATAGAGGTCGTTAGGCCATTTAACTTTAACGCCATCTGCACCAAGTTTTTGCAATACTTCAGCCATAATAACGCCGACAACTAAACTCAGTCCTATTGCAGCAGCTGGCCCTTGATCGAGTTTCCAATACATACTCAAATATAAATTTCTACCAAAAGGCGAAATCCATTGACGCCCTCTTCTACCTCGCCCAGCAGACTGGTATTCAGCAATACATACATCACCCGATTTTAATTCGCTGATACGTTGGATCAAATACTGATTTGTAGAATCTATAACAGGAATAACGCTAGCCGGCTCACCTTTAATATTCTGATTCACAATATCTGCGTTCAATAAGTTCATTGGTGCATCTAATTGATATCCTTTTCCTGCAACCGTCTGAACATCGATACCCCAGCTACGCAATGTTTGAATATGTTTATTAATGCCTGCTCGAGTCATTCCTAAACTTTCGCCTAATTGCTCTCCTGAATGAATATTTCCATCAGCAAGGAGTTCAATTAATAATAAAGGAGTTGGTGTTTCTTTCATGAAATAGCATCCACTGCATTGATTTCGCCATATTGACCAATAAAGCGAACTTCTGGCTCTAATTTTACACCGAAGCGTTCTGAGACTTTCTGGCGAATATATGCGGCTAAGTTCACAATATCTTCACCTGTCGCGGTGCCTTCTTTATTAATAAGTACCAGTGCTTGTTTAGTGTGGACTGCCGCACCACCAATTTGATGCCCTTTAAGACCACATTGATCAATCAGCCAACCTGCCGCAAGCTTCACACCATCTCGCTGTACATATTGAGGGCAAAATGGATATTCTGTTTTTAATTGTTGTGCAATACGAATATCAACAATTGGGTTTTTAAAAAAACTTCCAGCATTACCCGTTATTTTTGGATCGGGTAGCTTGCTTGTTCTCATTAAGCATACAGATTCGAACACATCCTTTGGTGTAACAGTTTCTAATGATAATTTTGATAAATCACCATAAGTAAGAATAGGTTCCCATTTTTTACTTAGTAGTAAACCGACAGCAATAATAGCAAAGCCTTGTTGATAATGATGTTTAAAAATACTATCGCGATAACCAAACTCACATTCTTCATTTGTTAATCGACTAATATTGCCTGTGCTTAATTCAACAATATCAACATAGGCACAAACATCTTTCAGCTCTTTACCATAAGCACCAATATTTTGTATTGGAGCAGAACCAACATTGCCAGGGATCAACGCTAAATTTTCCAGTCCATAGATATTTTTTTCTAACAGATATTCAATAAGCGCATGCCAACTCTCGCCAGCTCCAACATGAATAGACCAATATTGTTCATCTTCAGTAATTTCAATGCCAGTAATACAGTTACGGATAACAATACCATTAAAATCTTCAGTAAATAGCACGTTACTACCGCCACCTAGAATAAGGGTTGGTAATCTCTTCTCATGGGCATTTTGCCAATATGTACAAAGCTCATCTTTATTATTTGCAGTTTCTATTTGGTGAGCTTTTACTCTCAAACCAAATGTATTAAATGCTTGCAATGAAACCGATTCTTTCATGAAAGTCTACCTCATTTAGCTGATAGCTTAGTTTAACAGCCAAGTATCATTGAGGATAGCAAAGTGATAAGTGATTAGAAAAGAGAAAGTATATTTGTATTTTAAATATCTTAAACGCAAAAAAGCCAACCCATTGGGTTGGCTTTCTCGTCTTATTTAATGCCTGGCAGTTCCCTACTCTCACATGGGGAGACCCCACACTACCATCGGCGCTACAACGTTTCACTTCTGAGTTCGGCATGGGATCAGGTGGGACCGCTGCGCTATGGCCGCCAAGCAGAATTCTTCAAATTCTTTAATTATTCGTCTCTTCCTGAGACTCACCCCTTTGGGGCCAGTGCTCCGCACTGTTCCAGTTTGTTCCAGACAAACTGGTCGGTTTTATTACCCGTTACTTCGATTTCTCGTCATAACCAGCAATATTCAATCTTAAACAAGCTTACTTCATTAATCTTTGTCTCTCAGACAAAACACCT
>NZ_PENY01000005.1:0-84903 GCF_003144445.1 Proteus sp. TJ1640 | reverse complement strand
GTGGCTACCCGCCTCAAACCCCAACTTCTTCAGCCACTTACCGCTAATAGTGAGTTGTGGGCTAGGGTTAGTTTACCCCCCTGTTCGGCAAGTAACCCACTGAATATAGTCTGGTTTTAACTCCGCTTTTATTTCCTTCTAAAACCCCACCGAGCAAGCCATTAAAGACCAAGCCTACAACAACGCCATGGCACAATACGGCACGGGTAGTGATTTCCAAAAAGCCGCCCAAGCGGTGACTGGATTACTGCAAGGGCTGGCGGGTGATAATTTAGCAGGAGCGTTAGCAAGTGCTTCATCGCCGTACTTAGCGACTAAGATTAAAGAGCTTACAACTGACCCTGCTACTGGTGAGGTTAACAAAGCAACCAATGCCATGGCGCATGCCGTATTGGGTGCTGTAGTTGCAGAGCTAAATAATCAATCCGCCGCCGCAGGAGGATTAGGTGCTGGTGGTGGTGAATTAGCAGCGAGATATATTGCGAAAGAGCTCTTCCCGAATAAAGACGTGAGTGAACTCACGGAAAGTGAAAAACAGCAAGTCAGTGCACTAAGCCAATTGGCTTCAGGATTAGCGGGTGGACTGACTACCGGTGATATGGCGGGTGCGATTACTGGCTCGCAAGCTGGGAAAAATGCGGTTGAGAATAATGCGCTCAGTGATCTTGTTGAAGCTCAAGCAGCGGGGAAAACTCCTCAAAAAGTCGCTGAAGAACGTGTAAACGCCGAAATTGAGCGCTATAAAAAAGAAAACTGCGCAGGAATGAGTGCAGGTACCTGCTCAGCTAAAATGGCAGAAGATCGCGATAAGTTCTTCAGAGAAGCCGCTTCTTTAGGTATTGATTTTGTGCCAGTGGTCGGTGATTTTAAAAGTTTTGCTGAAGCAGATGACTGGATTGATTACACATTAGCTGCGGCGGGCACATTGCCTTTTGCTAAAGTTTTCACAAAACCACTGAAAGAAGCCAAATTACTATTAAAAGCTGGTGATCTTGATGGTGCTAATAAGCTTATAAAAGAAGCGAGTGATGTCATACCAACAAAATCGCCTTCTAATCCAACCTCGCAGTCATCCAGTGGTGCATGGAAGCCAAATGATTCGAAAATTAATGCAGGTGAGTATCAAATTTCAAATGGATCCCCTAATGCGATAGATAAAGGTAATTTAGCTAATCCGATCACTCAGTCCCGTATAAATGTCCAAAATGGCAATTCAAAAGCTGGCTAGGAGCATGTTATCAAACGTCATTTTTCTGGAAATTCAAATGCTAGCCAATTTACAATTAGTGAATCCGAACTTAAATCATTATTACAAAATCCAGAGGTAGTAAAGATACCGATAAGTAAGACTCAAACGTCATTGAATAAAGCAACAGGTAAGGAAGAAATATTATATCAACGAACAATAATTTTAGATAAACAAATTGGAATTGATAAATTTAGTAATGGTCCTACGAATAAAATGACTATCCTTACTGATAAGCACGGAAATTTAGTTACAGCAACTCATGGAGTTATAAATTAAACATGAATAATAATGATGAGTTAATAAAATTCAAAGAAATTGAAAAAGAAATTATTTTACCATTTCTTCAAAGTGAGTTTTCTTTTTTAAATTCGGTAGATATTTTATATCAAGGAATAGACCAGTGCGTTGAAATTTATGCTTATTTAGTAAATAAACAATTTGTAATAGAGTTCGATCTCTCGACTATAGATCATAGTATAACTAAAAATGAAATTTTGACTGTACAAGAGTATGAAAAAAGTCTTCAAGGGAAAGGGCGAGCTAAAAAAGAAGCTCGTGATTTTTTACGAAAATTAATGCATAAAGAAGCATAGAGAATGAATATTGATTAATCATATGCAATTAATCATAAATAATTGTTGTTGAGAATAACTCACTAACTGGAGATAAAACCCGTGAATCCCTGAAGCAAAGTAATGCGTGCTGGAAGCAGCAGGTCAGGGATACACTGGGTGAAAATCTGGCATCACAGGTGACTAATGGTATACTGAATGCGATTGCTGAAACCGGTGATGTCGTCCTGTTTGCGGGAGACTCGGCCTTTGATGCCACTGCGGCGTCAGTGCCAGCAAAGACAAGATACACAGTAACTACGACAGTGTGAAAGAACAAACCGGTATATTTGCTGGTAAAGGCGGCTTTGATGTCAACGTCAAAGACCATACTCAGCTTGATGGTGCGGTGATTGCATCCACTGCGGGCAAAGATAAAAACCGCCTTGATACGGACACATTAGGCTGGAAAGATATCGACAATAAAGCCGACTTTACTGCCGAACACACGGGCGGATCGATTGGCACCGGTGGCCCAATTGGTAGCCAACTGGTGACCAATGCCGCTGGCGGATTATTATCAAACGCCAACAACAGCGGACTGGCTGAAGGCACTACCCACGCTGCCGTCTCTGAGGGGAAATGGTTAATCCGTGATACGGACAATCAAACGCAAGATATCACTCAACTCAGTCGTGATACCGACCATGCCAATGACGGCAGTATCAACCCTACCTTTGATAAAGAAAAAGAGCAAAAGCGCTTAAAACAAGCCCAGTTAATTGGTGAAATCGGTAATCAGACCATGGATATCATCCGCACCGAAGGAGATATTGCGGGTCTGAAAGCGCAGAAAGACCCCGATGCGTTAGCGGTCGCCAAAAAACAACTGGAAGCGGCGGGTAAAACACCTACCGAGCAAACCATTAAAGACCAAGCCTACAACAATGCCATGGCACAATATGGCACCGGCAGCGACTTCCAAAAAGCCGCCCAAGCGGTGACTGGATTACTGCAAGGCCTAGCAGGTGATAACTTAGCAGGAGCGTTAGCAAGTGCTTCATCGCCGTACTTAGCAACTAAGATTAAAGAGCTTACAACTGACCCTGCTACTGGTGAGGTTAACAAAGCAACCAATGCCATGGCGCATGCCGTATTGGGTGCTGTAGTTGCAGAGCTAAATAATCAATCTGCTACTGCGGGTGGATTAGGTGCTGGTGGTGGTGAATTAGCAGCGAGATATATTGCGAAAGAGCTCTTCCCTAATAAAGACGTGAGTGAACTCACTGAACGTGAAAAACAGCAAGTCAGTGCATTAAGTCAATTGGATTCTGGTCTTGCTGGTGGACTGACTACCGGTGATATGGCGGGTGCGATTACTGGCTCGCAAGCTGGGAAGAATGCGGTTGAGAATAACTATCTGAATGACTCAGAATATCGTCAAAAAACCTCACTGGAGCTAAAAGAGAAGCAAGGTAAGATCACTGAAGTCGAGCAACAGAAACTCGCTGAGCTGCGAATTAAAGATACAGAAACAACACAAAGATTACTTGATGCCTGTGCAGGCGGTGTTTCACCTGAATGTACCGCTGCTAGAAAAGACGCATTCGAAACGATAGATACCTACGTCAGTTTGACGTATCAAAATCCAAAAACAGCGCAGGCTGGTTATCAAGAAATCGAACGGTTATTGAACTCGACTTCACCCGAAGCACAGCAGGCGTACAATCTATTGGAATCCTATACTGAAGCCTTTAAAAACTTCGGTTATACCAATGAAGAAGCACGAACGCGTGCAGGTATGTATGTCGGGTCGATTTACCTATTGGGTGGTATGTCAGCGGTCGCAAACTCAGGCGCTTTAGTAAAACAGTTTGGAAAAGATGTTGCTAAGCCAAATGTAGTTCCACCGAAAGGTAGCCAAAGTATTGATGGTTCAAACACTGCTAAATCAGGAGTTACATCTCCTAAAGATAGCAATATAATTGCTAATAAAAATCAGTTGCCTGATTGGATTAATGATATTAAAACACCAAATAGTAGACATAATTTTAATAGTATTAATCAAAAAACGACGACGAAAGAACTAAATACTGTAATCGATAATTCTGTAGATGTAGCAAAAGATATGGCCGCAATAAAAAATGGTGAGGCATCAATTAAAGGAAATACAATCACCGTTAATAATAGAACTTATGAGCGAAAAGAATCGGGTGTTTTATACCCTGTTTCTGGAGATGGTTTTACAACTCTTACTAGAGCAGAGTTTAAAGCTCTCGGTGTATACAAACAATTTGGCGATACGCAAAAAGCTAGAGATATTCTGACCAATATGAATACTAGCCCTGAAGCTAGAATAAAAGCCCTTGATACGTGGAAAAGGAACCAGAAATGAGTGGTTTTGATATCATCATTGAAAAAAACGTAGCTAAAAAAGATTTAAAAAATGCTATGGCTACTGCTTTTGGCGTCTTAAAGAAAAACATATTTATATCAGATGATTATGTTGATACGCCATTAAGTGATGAAATAAAAATATGGTGTATTACTACTCCTATAGAAGGTGACTTTTCACTTAATTGTATGGTCTTTATAAGAGATGAAAATATAACATGTACAGCCATGAGAATAGTAAAAGAATTATGCAATCTTTTGAGCACCAATTGTTTAATATCAAATGAAAATGTTGATCCATTCGAGTGGATATTAATTAACCCGAATGGAAATCACGTTTTAGTAAATTTGAATTCTGATGAGCTAGAAAATAATCGTTATATTTTATCTGTAACATAGTGTTATTGTTGAGAATAACTTCTTCAAGCCTCAAGATCTGCCAACAGGTATGGCTGATTATGGGCAATCAGTTTCATCACTAGCGGTTTCAATAGCCCAAAATGATGGCAGTATAGAAGAAATCAATGCAGCCTTAACGAAAGCTGTAAAAGGAACACATCCAGAGGGGCAAGATCCAGCACTTGGAATTTTAATCGCGTGGGGTAATTTGACAGGTATTCCGCTTGAGGTATTTTTAACACAGCAGGAAATGACACCTGAAAAAGCTGCTGAAATATTAAGTAGCACGCCTCCAACAACAGAAGCGAAAGCACTTCAATTTGTGGCTGCGAAGGCATATTTAGCTTTTGTAAAAAGTGGTAAGGAAATACCTAGTTGGGATGCAGGAACGGGTCAATATAGCTTTAAAGATACAGGAAAAGTGATTGATGTTAAGCATCCTAATGGACAGTTTGATGGGAACTCATTGCCTTATAAGGATACGATAGGAAAAGTCGACCCTAAGAATTATGTAGATATACTTTCCCCTGAAGCGAAGCAGCACATATTATATGGTGATAACCTTAAGAGTGGTGGACACATATTCCCTGGCAACCTAGGAAAGACAACGTTTCCATCTAATTGGCCATCAGAAAAAATAATACATGAAATTGGTGATATAACTACATCACCAACGACTCAATGGTATGCACAAACTGGAACTGGTTTACCTTTACTAGTAAAGGTAAACCAGCTAGATGGGTTGCTTACGAAGAACGAGATGGAGTTAGGATCAGGGTTGTTTACTTACCTTCAACGGGTAAAGTAATAACTGCATTTCCTGACCCAAATCCAGTACCTAAAGCATATAAGCCAATTAAGTGAGAATTATACATCATGACTAAATTAGATATCCAAATTAAAAACTTTGGAACACTCTTTTTTGATCGCTTAAATACTGAGCTATTACAAGATGCAATTAACTATATAGAATATGATGAAAGAGGCCTAGCATTTGAAACTATTTGTGACCATATCAGTGAATATAACATCCCCATAACATCGGAGGAGTATCATATAGCAGTTGATCTTGCTAATGAGCCAAAAATGAATAGTAATGATATCAGTTTATTACATATGAAAGAGTTAATAGTAAAAAAATAATAAATTATAGAGAGCCCCATTTTATACAGGGTTCTCTCTTATCTACCTCACTCCTCAGCCAATGGGATAATCAACTGTCCGGCTTGGTCGGTGAGGAGGTAGAGGTTACCCACACCAAAACCCGTTTCTTCAATCATTTACCGCTAACTGTGAGTTAGGGAGGACTATTTTTCAGTAAGTAATTCACTTAATATCTTATTAATTTTTACGTATATCCTTTATCTCTCAATACTTTCACACATTCACTTCTATACTGTAACTGTACAAATCCTGTGTTCTTACCATATACACTACGTGTAGACCCAACTATCGCTTAAATGTATAAAAAATAACCAGCATAACGGCCATCTTTACGTTTAGATGTAAAGATGGCTGTTTATTGTTTAAAATTCACACGACCATATTTCCAGCCCCACACTCCAATTCATCAATATAATCCGCATACCACTGCATCATTTTTCTGCGTCCATCCATATACTGAGCATGGTTATATGTACCGCGGATTGCATTCTTATCGATATGAGCAAGCTGAGTCTCAATCCATGCGGAGTTATATCCTTTCTCATGCAATATCGTGCTCATTGTGTGGCGAAAACCATGTCCCGTCGCTTTACCATCATACCCCAATCGTTTTAAGACCATATTGATACTGGCTTCACTCATCGGCTGATTGATATTGCAACGTCCTGGAAAAACTAATTGATATTGGCCCGTAAAAGCATGTAGTTCTTTTAAGATATCAAGCACTTGTTTTGAAAGAGGAACAGAATGCGGTCTACGCATCTTCATTCTTTTCTCAGGAATTAACCAAAGTGCATTATCCAAATCAAACTCACTCCAGCTAGCGGCTCTAAGCTCAATAGTTCTCACTCCGGTTAATAACAGCAGTTTAGTGGCTAAACGAGTAATAGGACTGCCTGTGTATTCAGAAAGCTTCTGTAATAGTTCAGGAAGCTCTTGAGTGGTTAGGTGAGGGAAGTGTTTTGTTTTTGGTGCTTTAAGCGTTTCGGTGAGTTCTGCGGCTGGATTAACCGTCGCTCGCCCTGTTGCAATAGCATAACTAAAGATTTTATTACAGAATTGCCTAACCTTACGCATTTTTTCTAAAGCTCCACGCTTTTCGATCATCCGTAAGATCTCCAACATTTCTAAAGGAAAGATCTCGGCAATAGGGCGTTTAGCTAAATAAGGAAAGATATCTTTATCTAAAGCATCAAGAACACTTTTCGCATAGCTTCCAGACCATTCTGATGATTTATAAGTGTGCCATTCGATAGCTATAGATTTAAATGTATTTTCTACGGTGATCTTTTTAGCGAGCTTCTCTAGCTTCTTTTGCTCAGATGGATCGTAACCTTCGGCTAATAGCTTTCTGGCTTCATCACGTCTAATGCGCGCATCGGCAAGAGAAATGTCAGGGTAAACACCAATTGATAATTTTTTCTCTTTACCTGCGAAGCGATATTTCATCCGCCAGTAACGAGAGCCATTAGGTTTAACGAGAAGGTAAAGTCCACGCTCATCAGAGAGCTTATACTCTTTGTCTTTAGGTTTGGCAGTTTGTATCTGCCGGGCGCTAAGTGCCATAATGGGGGCCCAAAAATTACATTGAACACGATGAGCCCCTAAAAAAGCCCCCAATAGACGCTTGATTTAGGTTGAGTCGTATTGAAGTCAGTGAAGCTCGATGAGTGATAATACAAGGTAATTCAATGAATATAAAGGAGTTTACTTGACTTGAGGAGACCACTGTAGAAGTGAAAGTGGTGCCCGAACTCGGAATCGAACCAAGGACACGGGGATTTTCAATCCCCTGCTCTACCGACTGAGCTATTCGGGCAACGGGGCGTATTAAACCCGATATCGCTTTGCTCGTCAATGTTATTTATCACAAAACCGTTTGATTGCTGTTTTTTTAAACTTATTGATTAATAAAACGCTATTTTTCATGAAAAAAGAGCAAAAGTGGAGTTAAAAAGGTTTAGTGGTATACATAACAAATGATGATAGAAATGTGATAAGACGAGCTATCGAATCGTAATTATAGAAAAGCTTCCCCAAATTTATTGAGGAAGCTTTATTTTTTAGACTAATTATTAACTAACGATAGTTACGTTGAGCTGTACTGACCTTCTCAAGATAGCGACGAGATTGGTCGGCAGGGTGCTTATTACGTAATGTGGTATACACTTGCGTTGGTTCTAAGTTGTTAATCATGGCAGCTGCTTGTTTCTTATCGTTATGGAAGATCCGTAACACACTACCTGCACCACCGTTATAAGCCTGTATAACGGCATAGCGGCGGGAAATAGGATCTTTGATATCACCAAGATAGCTGTTTTGTAGTATTGAAATATAAGCAGCACCCGCATCGATATTATTAGCTGGATCAAACAAGTAACTGCGGCTTGGTTGTCCTGATTTACCTTGCATGCGGAATACATCTCGACCAGCCGTTGCTGGCATGATCTGCATTAAACCTAGAGCATCAGAACTACTCACGGCATATGGGTTAAAACTTGATTCAATTTGCATAATAGCTAGGATAAGCGAAGGCTCAACACCATATTTAGCTGCCGCTTGTTGAACTAACGGTAAATATTTATGAGCACGTTTATCAAGGTGGTTAGGAACAAGATTAATGGTGACATACCAAATTGTATTTATACCAGATTGGCGTTTTTGTAATTTATTAGCAATCAGGTAATCAGCAAATTTATTGGCTCTCCATTCCCAGCGTATAGGTTGCCCTGTATTATCAAGAACCTGCCCAGATAAAAAAGGTTCTGTACTGTGAGGGATGTTATTGACATCAGAATAGAGGTCGATAGAGCCTGGATCTTCGCCCATCAATAACGTTGTGATAATCGCTTTATGTAATTGAAATTGAGGAGCATCACCACCTAATGTTTCTATCGTGATGGTACCCGCTTCAAAGTTAATATGGCTACGGGTTTTATAAGCGTCAGTATATTTTACGTAGTCTTTAGGACCGGCTATTAAAACTTCCTTCATACCCCAAATCATTTCGATATTATTGGCAAATTGTCCCATAAGAATATCGAACGCATTGGTGTCCTTTGCATAATCAGGTTCAAATGTCTTAGAGGGTTGGCTACTACATGAAATGAGTAGTGGGGCGATAATTAGCAAGAGAAGGATTTTTTTCATGGTCAATTGAATCGCTATGGTGAATAAAATACCAGAGCCTTAAAGACTCTGGAAAAGTGAATATTATTTTTCAGGTGGAGTGTAGCCGTCAATATGAACATCATGGCCTTCAAATAAAAATCGTACCATTTCTTGTTCTAATAGTTTGCGATCATCAGGGTTCATGGTGTTAAGTTTTTTCTCATTGATAAGCATGGTCTGTTTTGCCATCCATTGAGCCCATGCTTCTTTTGATATCTCATTGAAAATGCGCTTTCCAATTTCTCCTGGGTACAACTGAAAATCAAGTCCATCAGTTTCTTTGTTTAGGAAAGTACAAAAAATAGTTCTGCTCATAATAAATCCTCAATATCGCAGGGATTAGCTTAGGCTAATTGTCTAAGTAAATTCTCTACAGGTGCTGCTAACCCTATGTTTGCAGGAGCCTGTAAGTTATACCAAAGTCCTTTTTGCTCCTCCATCATAGAGGTAAACGCTGAGAGTTTTACGCAAATTGGCACAATATCTAAATGAAAGTGGCTAAAAGTATGCCTAAATGAAATTAGTTGTTCTGATTCATTATTATCGAGCCTATGCTCAGTTAACCACTGTTCTAAAAGCGCTTTTGTTTCAAATTGAGGAAAGGCAAATAATCCCCCCCATATTCCTGCTGGCGGTCTTTTATCTAACCAAACCAGATTATCATATTGTAAAATAAGAAAATAAGTTATTTTCTCTGGGATAACTTTTTTAGGTTTTTTCCCAGGATAATCCGCCCAATTGTTTTGAGCATAAGCGATACAACCTGTATTTAGTGGACATAGTTCACATTTAGGTTTGCTTCTAGTACAAACCATTGCACCTAAATCCATCATTGCCTGATTAAAATACTCGACACCTACAGTTGGGGTAACGTTTTCGCTGATCTCCCACAATTTTTTTTCAACTTCTTTTTTACCCGGCCAGCCTTCAACGGCATAACAACGTGCTAAAACACGTTTCACATTACCATCAAGGATTGGGTAAGGTTTTTTCAGTGATAACGATAAAATAGCACCAGCAGTTGAACGCCCAACACCCGGTAAAGCACAAACGTCCTCAAAGGTATCAGGAAACTGTCCTTGATGTTTATCTACAATGTGTTGTGCTGCTTTATGCAAGTTTCTGGCTCTTGCGTAATAACCAAGGCCCGTCCATAAATGAAGCACTTCATCTAATGGTGCTTTAGCTAACGTAGCGACATCAGGAAAGCGTGAAATAAAACGCTCAAAATAAGGAATAACCGTTGCAACTTGGGTTTGTTGTAACATTACCTCAGATAACCAAACGTGATAAGGCGTTTTCTCTTGCTGCCAAGGGAGCGTTTTACGCCCATATTTGTGATACCAATTAAGTACGACTTGCGAAAATTGCAGAGCTTCCATCATGTTTTATTTTATTAACTCATGTTCTGATTAAGATAAGATTGCACCACAGAGAGAATAAACTGTAAACACTCTTAATATTTATCTTATAGAGTGATGCTTCTATAAACGACTCTTGCTAAACTTAGTGATCTTTGGATAATGTCGGTTAAGTTGCACTATAGCGACATTATAACGGTTTTAAGTAAATAATTGGCCTAACGACTGACAGTATTAGACATGATCAAGAATGTAATTTCTCCGGAATTCAATGAAGAAGGGCGTGCCTTACGACGCGTTCGTAGTTTTGTTCGTAGACAAGGCCGTTTAACGCCTCGTCAAGAGCAAGCATTAGAAACACAGTGGCCTGTCTTTGGTATTGAATATCAACCGGAACCCATCGACTTCAGTCAGGTTTTTGGACGCGAAGCGCCTGTAATTTTAGAAATTGGCTTCGGCATGGGCGCATCGCTCGTGACTATGGCAAAAAATACACCAGAAAATAACTATTTCGGTATTGAAGTACATGCACCGGGTGTGGGTGCTTGTCTGGCAAGTGCTGAAGAAGAACAATTAACTAATTTGCGAGTCATGTGTCATGATGCGATTGAAGTACTCAATCACATGATCCCAGATAATAGCTTAAAAATGGTTCAGTTATTCTTTCCTGATCCGTGGCACAAAGCGCGTCATAATAAACGCCGTATTGTTCAAGTGCCTTTTGCAGAATTAATTTTAAAAAAATTAACGTTAGACGGTGTTTTTCATATGGCGACAGATTGGGAACCATATGCAGAACATATGCTTGAAGTGATGACAAGTGTTGAAGGCTATCAGAATTTGTCAGAAACTCAGGATTATGTACCACGACCAGCAACACGCCCAGTGACTAAGTTTGAGAAGCGTGGTCATCGTTTGGGGCATGGTGTATGGGATCTTATGTTTAAGAGGGTAAAATAATGGCTAAACAACGTAGTCGCCGTTTACGCAAAAAAATGCGTATCGATGAATTTCAGGAATTAGGTTTTTCAGTTAAATGGACTTTCCCAGAAAATACCCCAATTGAGGAAGTGGATCGCTTTGTTGATGAACTGATCCTCAAAGTCATTGAGCCAAATGGGCTGGCATTTGATGCAAGTGGTTACCTGAGCTGGGAAGGCCTAATTTGCTTACAACAAATTGGTAAATGTACAGAAGAGCATCGCCAATTAGTCGAAAACTTCCTAAAAGAGAATAAAATGCAAGATGTACAGACCTCTGAACTATTTGATGTTTGGTGGGACTGATAGAAAGTTATACATTTAGCAAATAATTACAAGGGCATCCAAAAGGATGCCCTTGTCTGTCTGGGGAAGGGACTGTGACTACAACGTTATCTAACGCATTACTGTCAGATATTTTGCAACAAATTCGCCCATTAATCGGGCAAGGAAAAGTCGCGGATTATATCCCCGCGTTAGCCCAAGTATTGCCAGAACAGCTTGCTATGGCTGTTTATACGGTGGATGGTGAACTCTATCAATCGGGTATGGCAGACAAACGTTTTTCTATTCAATCTATTTCTAAAGTACTTAGTTTAACACTCGCTTTAACTCGTTATGAAGAAAATGAAATTTGGCAACGAGTAGGAAAAGAGCCTTCAGGTCTGCCTTTTAATTCCTTAATACAATTAGAGATGGAAAAAGGGATACCTCGGAATCCTTTTATTAATGCAGGTGCTATTGTTATCACAGATATGTTGCAGTCTCGATTAAGTGCACCAAAGCAAAGAATGTTAGAAGTTATTCGCTTTTTAACGGATGCTCCTGATATTTGTTATAACTCAGTGGTTGCAAAATCAGAGATGGAACATCTTAATCGAAATGCATCAATTGCTTATCTGATGAAATCTTTTGGTAATTTTGAGAATGATGTTATCACGGTGCTGGAGACTTATTTTCACTATTGTTCAATAGAAATGAGTTGTACTGAATTAGTGCGATGTTTTAGTTATTTAGCGAATCAGGGGGTAAGTGTTGGGAATAAAAATCAGATTATTACGCCAAGACAAACCCGTCAAATAAATGCGTTAATGTTAACTTGTGGTATGTACGATGGTGCCGGTGAATTTGCATTTCGTATTGGGATCCCAGGAAAATCAGGTGTTGGAGGTGGCATTATTGCTGTCGTTCCTGATGCTTTTACCGTTGCAGTTTGGTCACCAGAGCTGGATAAATCAGGTAACTCATTAGCAGGTTGTGCAGCACTTGAATTATTAGCAAACAAAGTTGGGCGTTCGATTTTTTAGCCATGTTTTCAGGAGAGTTGTTATGAATTTAAGAAATGTTGCTGTTGCACTGTTTTTTGTTGCAGGCTCTGCCAATGCATCTCCCAGTTTTGATTGTGCTGTAATGCCAAAAGATGATTTACGCATAACCTCTGAATTTGTTGAAGTCGCTGGTTCAAATAGTTTAATGGTAATTTATCCTGACGGGTCATTATTTCAAAATGAAAAAAGCGCCACATTGACACCACAGCAACAAGAATTAGCCAAAAAATATCAAGCTACAGTAAGACGAGACGTACCTTGGTTAAGAACTGAAACAGGGGCAAAACTGCAAGATTCTCGCAAAGTACTTGATAAAGTAGTAATTGAAGCTTTTGGTAAAGAAAGCAATATTCTCAATAGATTAAGTAGGTTAGAAAAAGATCTTAATCAACAAATGGATAGAGTGGTTAGTATAGAACCAAATAACATCACCTTTCATGCTCAAGCGATTAAAGAAGTTGAAGCCAAAGGCCGTGAAATCGTAGAAAGCAGCCTAGGTGGTATGTTGCAAGACAGCATTAATGAATTGGGGAAAAAACAGTTATTAGCGGCTGCTGGTGGTGACAGTAAAAAAGCATTAGGTGGGTTATTAGGAAGCTTAGATGGTTTCCAAAAGATTATAGATCAGGAGTGGAAGCAACAAGAAGCAGCGTTTACTCAATTTGGTCAGCAAGCTTGTAGTAAGATAACCCAAATGGAAAATCAGCGAGTTGAATTAATTAATGCATTAAAGAAGTAGCTGCTCCATTTCTCTAATGATTGAGTTATTAACCAGATAGTTAATAAGCTTTATAAATGACGAATTCACAATAATTGAAAATAACAATGAAAATCATTCTTATTCAATTGACTTGTGAGGGGAGCTGTTTAGAATGCCCTGTTTGAGTATTCCACTTAAACAGGGCTAAATTAATGAAGAAGATCCTTCCTTTAGTTATCGCATCTATCCTTTCTGTAACGAGCTTCTCTGTGTTAAGCAAAACGCCAATTGAATATCAACCTAACCAAGTTATTAGTCAGCAGAGTGACAAGATGGTGATTAAACATCAGTTGGGTGAAACAACGGTCGCTAAGAACCCATCAAAAGTGGTTCTATTTGATTTTGGTCTCTATGATTCTTTAGTTCAGTTAGGTTTAGCCGATAAAGTGGTCGGGTTACCGTTAGGTAATGCGCCTGCTTATATTAAAGGAAGTATTGCAAGTAATGTTGCTAATGTCGGTGGCATGAAAGCACCTGACTTAGAAAAATTAGCTGAAATTAAACCTGATTTAATCATTATTACTGGTCGACAAGGTGCCTCTTATGAAGCTTTAGCGAAAATTGCACCTACTGTTAATTTAGGTACTAATAGCGCTAATTATCTCAATTCAGTTGAGTCGAATATCAAATTATTAGGTGAGTTATTTGATAAACAGCAAGCGACTCAAGAACAAATAGCTAAATTAAATGCCGTTATTGAGCAAGCTCAGAAAAAAGCCACTGGATCTGATAAAAAAGTATTAGTGTTATTACACAATGCTGGCAATTTAATGCCTAATAATCAAAGTGTTGTTTATGATGTTGTTAAAGCAAAAAGAGCAGAATTACCACCTGTTGCCGAGGAAGATAAAGGTAAACGTCGTATAGTTACATCAGAAATGATCGCAAAAGCTAATCCAGATGTTATTTTTATTGTGGATCGTAGCGAAGCGATTGGCGCGGATAAATTAGAAAAAAACGCATTTGAAGATGATGCTATAAAAACAACTTCAGCCTATAAAAATGGTGATATCGTTTATCTGCAAGCTGATCTTTGGTATCTCTCTGGTGGTGGTTTAGATAGCTTAGCTAAACAAATTGAAGCAGTAGAGAGTGCGCTTTAATTTATTAATCTTTAAGGTTTGTTATTAAAGAGAAATGCCCAACTGAGAATAACAGTATGGGCATTTTTTTAAGCGAACTATTTGAAATCAGTAATATTAAAGAAATAGTTCAAGCAATGAGTTGAGGAATAGCTTGCCATGAGGTGTAATTTGCCAGTGAGTGTCTGTTTCATTGATATAACCTAAAGCCAAAGCTTCATCTATCTGATGGCGAATAACCTCTTCAGAAAGCCCAGTATAATCGCTGAAATCCTGTCTTGGAAATGCTTCTAATAGACGAAAACGGTTCATAAAAAATTCAAATGGACGGTCATCATTATCAACAAAATGTTGCTGGTCAAGATAACGGCCTTCCATAAAACCTTTAGGGTGTTTGGTTTTTACTGTTCGCATGATGCGACCATCTTCAAAGCTTATTTTTCCATGAGCACCACAACCGATACCTAAATAATCCCCAAAACGCCAATAGTTTAAATTGTGTTCACACTGAAAGCCCGGTTTGCAATATGCCGATGTTTCATATTGTTGATATCCTGCGGCTGTCAATAATTTATCGCCTTCTGAAAAAATATCCCACAGCATATCGTCATCAGGTAATTTAGGCGGACGGGAACCAAATTGTGTGTTGGGTTCAATGGTTAATTGATACCAAGACAAATGGGGTGGCGATAATTCTATTGCTTGCTGTAAATCCGAAAGCGCTTGAGATAATGATTGGTCTGGTAATCCATGCATTAAATCTAAATTAAAGCTCCGTAAGCCTAATTTTTTGGCTAAACGAGCCGCATTTTTAGCTTCATCTGCATCATGAATGCGCCCTAAGCGAATAAGTTTATCATTACCAAAACTTTGCACACCAATAGAAATACGATTTACGCCAGCACGTTGGAATCCAGCAAAGCGCTCAGCTTCTACGGTTCCTGGATTCGCTTCCATGGTAATTTCTGCATTCGGGCTAACAGCTAGACGTTCTTTAACGCCATAAAGCAAATCAGCCATTGATTCAGCACTTAATAAACTTGGTGTTCCACCACCAATAAATATTGTTTGAACTTCACGAGAATCAACATGAATAAGATCAGCATCTAAATCATTGAGTAAATGTTGCACATATTCCTGATGCGGTACTTCACCCTTTAAGGTGTGTGAGTTGAAATCACAATAAGGGCATTTTTGTACGCACCAAGGAATATGAATATATAAACTTAATGGGGGCAACTTAAGCATTCTTAAGGGCATCCAACATTAATTTAAGTGCTTTACCACGATGAGAATGCTGATTTTTTTGCTCTTTAGTTAATTGCGCAGCGGTGCAATTTAATTCAGGAACAAAGAAAATAGGATCGTAGCCAAATCCTCCTTCACCGTGTATTTCAGTGCTTAATACGCCGTGCCAAATACCGTGGAAAATCAGCGGAGTGGGGTCGTTCTCATGGCGCATATAAACCAATACACAGTTAAATTGTGCTTGGCGTTTTTCAGCAGGAATATCTTTCATTGCATTAAGCAATTTATCCAGATTTTGCTGATCGCTTGCATCAATACCTGCATAGCGTGCTGAGTAAATACCCGGAGCACCGCCTAACGCATCTACCGAAATACCTGAGTCATCAGCAATTGCTGGAAGACCGGTCACTTTTGCAGCATGACGTGCTTTAATCAGTGCATTTTCAACAAAGGTTAAGCCAGTTTCTTCAACTGAATCAACACCAAGTTCTGTTTGAGCAACAATATCTAAACCAAAATCAGAAAGCAAAGAGGCTAGCTCTTTGACCTTTCCCGGATTTCCTGTTGCGAGAACAACTTTTTGCATGAGTGTCATCCTCAGTAAAGCGTTACGCTAAGTAACCATTGTAAAACGTCTACGCGCAGATAATTTAGAGCGTAAAGCACAAGAATAACAATCATTGCAGAGAAATCTAAACCGCCCATTGCCGGAATGATACGACGAATGGGTGCCATTAAAGGTTCTGTTAATTGAAATAAAAGATGATCAATTGGGTTACGTCCTTGGCTTACCCAGCTAAGAATTGCGCGGATAATGATCAACCAAAAAATCATCTTACCTGCTGCTGTGAGCAGTTCAATAAAGGCAAATGGGAACATTAAGGAGAAAGGAATTGATGTTCCTGATAAGTAAGATGGAATAATAATACCAATCAGAATGAGTATATAGGCTAATAAGACTGAAGCGGTATCAATAGGGCCAATAGAAGGAATAACGCTTCTTAATGGGCGAACAATTGGCTGTGTGATCTTGACGATAAATTGTGAAAAAGGATTATAAAAATCAGCTCTGACACATTGCATCCAAACACGTAATAGAAGGACGGATGTGTAGAGTTGAAGAAGAGTCAGAATGACGAAATTTAAAAAATTCATTAGTTGGCCCTGATGAAATTAAAATTGTTTTTCCATTTCTTGCGCACGTTTAATCGCAGCTTGCATGGCAGAAGCGACGTTTTCAGGTAATTTACCTTCATAAAACTGCATAAGTGCAGCCGCTGTCGTTCCACCTTTTGATGTTACCTGTTCGCGTAAAGTTGAGAAAGGTAACATATGTTGTTTTTCAGCTAAGGCAGTAGAACCACTTGCTGCTTGTTGCACGATGGCTCTTGCTACATCAGGTGAAAAACCTAAACGTTCAGCTTCTTGTTGCATTGATTCCATAAACAAGAAGAAATAAGCAGGTGCACTACCAGCAACGGCGATAATATCATTGATGGCAGATTCTTGCTCTACCCAAACAGTTGTTCCGACACTTTTCATTAATTCGTCGGCAAACTGTTTATCTTGAGATGAAAGTGAATTGTGCGCGAACATACCACTTAAGCCTTTACCTACCAGTGCTGGAGTATTTGGCATAATACGAACGAGTTGTAATTGAGTTGCAAAATAGTCGTTATATCGAGTAGCAGGAATACCAGCCGCGATAGTGAGGACTAACTTTTTACTCATTGCGATATTTTGTAAGGGCTTACAAACTTCTTCCATCATTTGTGGTTTTACTGCCAGTACAATAACATCTGCTTTTTGAACGGCATCAATATTGTCATTAGTACTATGAATGCCGAACTCTTTTTCTAAAGGTTCACGGCGAACGGAAGAAGGTGAACTGACGGTTATCTTATGTGCAGGATATCCACCTTGAACCAACCCTGCAATAATGGCCTGAGCCATATTTCCAGCGCCAATAAAAGCGATGTTACGATGTTCCATATAAACCTCTATTTTTACTTAGTCGCGTAATTCCTTGCGCCAAAAATTGCTGTACCAATACGAACGAGTGTTGAACCACAAGCAATAGCTGCTTCCATATCACTCGTCATTCCCATAGATAACGTATCTATATCGGGATATTGAGATTGTAATTGCTTAAATGCAAGATGCATTTTTTCTAACACTTCAACTTGTTTGTCATACTTGCTTTCAGGTGCTGGGATAGCCATTAATCCGCGTAATTTAATGCCTGAAAGAATAGAAATTTGTGCCGCTAGCCCATCAAGTTCAGTGAGACTAATCCCTGATTTGCTGTTTTCATCACTGATATTGATTTGAATAAGTACATTTAATGGTGGCAATGAAGCCGGACGTTGATCACTTAATCTTTGCGCGATTTTTAATCTATCAATGGTATGGCACCAATCAAAATTCTCAGCAACAAGGCGTGTTTTATTTGACTGTAAAGGGCCGATAAAGTGCCAAACTAAGGTATGGTTATCAGCAAAATAATGGATTTTATCAACGCCTTCTTGGACATAATTTTCACCAAATTCAGTTTGTCCACACGCGATTGCTTTTTCGATGTCGCTCGCAGGTTTTGTTTTGCTCACTGCAAGTAGTGTTATTTCTTTTGAAGAACGGCCGCATTTCTGTGCTGCTGTGTCAATGTGAGACCTGACATTGACGAGATTCTGTTTAATAGTATTCATGGCAACTCAGGAGATAATAAGATGAAAATGGAAAATTTAATTGCGTATAGTGTAAAGCATAACGCGTCTGATCTGCATCTTTGTTGTGGCGATGTACCACGATTACGGATCAATGGAATACTTTATCAACAAAATCAATGTAAACCTATCACTTCAGATAGTTTACTAACGTGGTTCAGGCCTTTTTTAAGTGATGTTCAAAAGCAAACTTTTGAGAATGAAGGGCAGGTTGATACCGCGCTTACACTGTCTTGTGGACAACGACTGCGTGTTAATTTATTTCGTCAACAAAAAGGTGTTTCTGCAGTATTAAGAATAATTGAAACACAAATTCCTTCTTTAAATAAACTTCGAGTACCTAAGTCGGTTTCAACATTATTAGATAACTATTCTCATGGGCTTATTTTAGTTACTGGGGCTACAGGCAGTGGTAAGTCATCAACATTAGCCGCGATGATCAATCATTTAAATCAATATCAACGTCAGCATATTTTGACATTAGAAGATCCAATCGAATTTATACATAGCAATAAACAAAGTGTTGTTCAGCAACGAGAGATTGGACGTGATGTGCAAAATAGCGCAAGTGCAATAAAGAGTGCTTTACGTCAAGATCCAGACGTTATTATGCTAGGTGAGTTAAGAGATGTACAAAGCATTAAGTTGGCATTAACGGCAGCAGAAACAGGACATTTGGTGTTAGCAACATTGCATACTCAAGGGGCGGTACAAACGCTTGAGCGCGTGACTAATGTATTCACAGGTAATGAGCGACAATGGATTTCATCACAATTAGCGTGCAGTTTGAGGGCGATAATTTCACAAGAGTTGGTGCCTTCAACTGACGGTGGGCGAGTGGCATTATTTGAAATAATGCGGGTTACGCAAGGCATTTCGCATCTTATTAGAGAAGGGAAATATCACCAGGTAACAACATTAATACAAACGGGTAGTGAATATGGCATGCAAACCTTCATGTTAAGTCGCCAACAACGTCAACATGAAGGATTAATTCAACGAGATTAATTGATTAAGAGCGAGATTAATAAGAACAGTCGTTTTACATGACTGGCACTTGTTAGCATTGTTGTTCAAACCAGCTTTCAAGAATAATAACGGCAGACGCTGCATCTACACTGCCTTTATCTAAGGAACGGTATCCACCTCGTTCAAAAAGATGAGCGCGAGCTTCTACGGTGCTAAGGCGTTCATCATGCAATGCAATTTGTACACCAAATCGACCATGAAGGCGATTAGCAAACTTTTTGGCTTGAGCTGTGACTAACTGTTCGGTGCCATCCATATTAAGAGGTAAGCCGACAACCACTAAGTCAGGTTGCCACTCTTTTATGATTTTTTCAATTTGAGCCCAATCAGGAATACCATCTTTTGCTTTAAATGAAGCTAAAGGTCTTGCTGTTCCTGTAATTTCTTGACCGATAGCGACGCCAATACTTTTAGTACCGAAATCGAATCCCATTACCGTTTTGTTTGACATTATGCGTGACCCGCTATCGGGGAAATGGTGTGGATATTAATTCCAATTAATTCAGCGGCTTTATGCCAACGTTCAGCAATAGGAGTATCAAAAATAATTTGAGGTGAGGCTTCAACGGTTAGCCAGCTATTTTCTAAAATTTCTTTTTCTAATTGGCCTTGTTCCCAACTAGAATAACCTAGAGAGACCAATGTTTTTTCTGGTTGTCTTGCTGTGCCCAAGGTTTCTAATACATCTTTGGATGTTGTGATCATGGTGCTATCACTGATTTTTATGCTAGAGCTAAAACCGGATATCGGAGTATGTAAAATAAAACCATGCTCTTCTGCAACTGGGCCTCCTGACATCACCGGTTTTTGTAAGCTAATCGCTTCGTCTCTGTCCGTTGAAAAAATTTCCAGTTGATCTAATACGCCTTCCACTGAGATATCTTCGATAGGTTTATTAATAATTAAGCCCATCGCACCGTTTTCATTATGTTCGCAAACATAGACGACCGAACGCTCAAATAACGGATCGCTCAATGAAGGCATAGCAATAAGAAAATGGTTAAGTAAATTCATAATAGTAATACTGTTCCCTGATTATTTTTAGTAAAAAACCTAGCCCTTTTATACATTGTATTTCTTAATGTACACCACTTATTTATATGTAGGGGCTAGGTTCAGACTTTTAAACCCTTTAATGAGAGTGTCTAAAAGTTAGTTTTTCTTGTTTAAGCGTACTTCAATCGCATCCATTAGCATGCCTGTTATAGATACATCAGGATAAGCCGCTTCAATTTCACGCGCACAAGTTGGGCTTGTGACGTTAATTTCAGTCAAGCGATCGCCAATAACATCTAAGCCAACAAAAATAAGGCCTTTTTGCTTAAGAATAGGTGCAACTTGACGGGCTATTGCCCAATCACTTTCTGTTAATGGACGTGCTTCACCTCGGCCACCAGCCGCTAAGTTGCCTCGTGTTTCACCTTTTGCAGGAATTCGAGCTAAGCAATAAGGCACAGGTTCGCCATCAACAACAAGAATACGTTTGTCGCCGTTAACAATTTCAGGTAGGAAATTTTGTGCCATACAAAAACGATGACCATGTTCGGTCAATGTTTCAATAATAACACCTACATTTGGATCATCTTTTTTCAAGCGGAAGATTGATGCTCCACCCATACCATCTAGTGGTTTGAAAATAACATCACCGTGTTTTTCATGGAAAGCACGTAAATGTTTAGCTTCACGAGTGACTAATGTGTCGGGTGTTAATGTTGGGAACCATGCAGTAAAGAGTTTTTCATTACAGTCACGTAAACTTTGAGGCTTATTAACTATCAGTGTTCCCATATCTTCAGCGCGTTCTAAAATATAGGTTGCGTAGATAAATTCGGTATCAAAAGGCGGATCTTTACGCATTAAAATGGTATCTAGTTCACCCAAAGCAATATCTTGCTCTTGACCAAACTCAAACCATTTTTCTGGGTTTTCTTCTACGCTGAGTAAACGAGTGTGAGCGCGTGCTTCACCTTGGTGTAGGTAAAGATCGTTCATCTCCATATAATGAATTTCCCAGCCACGACGTTGTGCTTCTAACAGCATGGCAAAGCTGGTGTCTTTTTTGATTTTGATGGATGAAATTGGGTCCATCACAATACCTAATTTAATCATTACTTCTCCTTTATCCCAGATCGCCGAACCGAACCTGTAAAGCGGTGATTGCGGTGAGTGCTGTTGTTTCAGTTCTTAATACACGAGGACCTAATAAAATATCAGTAAAATTGTGCTCTGCTGTCATAGCGATTTCTTCAGGGGAAAGTCCCCCCTCAGGGCCAATCAACAAGCGCACTTTTTTAACAGGTAAGGGTAAGGTATTAATACTTTGGTTAGCCCGAGGATGTAAATTGAGTTTTAAACTACCATCATCTTGAGCACACCATTCTTCTAATGACATCACTGGCATTAATTGTGGGATGCTATTTCTACCACATTGCTCGCATGCCGAGATAATAATTTTTTGCCATTGCTGATGTTTTTTCTCTAAACGGCTAGGGTCAAGTTTAACACCACAGCGTTCTGAGATCAGTGGTGTGATCGTATTAACCCCTAACTCAACTGATTTTTGAATAGTAAACTCCATTTTCTCGCCTCGTGAAAGCACTTGCCCTAAATGGAGGTCGAGAGGGGATTCTTTATCATCAACAATGCCTACATTAACTTGCACTGTGACTGACTTTTTTGTGCTTTCTATGATTTCAGCATCAAATACCTGATTTGAACCATCGAATAGAGCCAGTTTTTGCCCACTAGACATTCTTAATACACGCCCAACATGATTAGATGCTTCTTCACCTAATACTGTTTGAGTACCTGCTGTGAGTGGTTCTGGATGATAAATGCGAGGAATACGCATAACGTGAAACCCTTACGTAAAAGATGGTTAACCGTGATAAATAAAATATGTGATATGCATCATACGCATGACATTATGGCATGCAAGTTATCACTTTGCTTTTGTTGTTATTATAGCGTGGATCTTATTGCGTGTTTTGTCGCAAAATTTCATGTTTTCATCGTTATTATAAAGAAAATTCTCGGTATCAAATAAATCCTCTTATACAGTCATTTAACAAGGATAACGAGGTATCTAAGGAGTAGATATTTATGCCATTAAGCCGTTGTTGTTTTATAAAAATACCTTTACTTTCTTTTTTGCATGATTTTTTTGTTTTTATTAAGTTTTGTCTGCCTTTTTCACTATTATTTCTGTTACCTAAAACCCGCCGTAAACAACTTGCTATAAGCTATATTATTGTTTGTTTATATTGGTTTGTTTCAATTAATTCGCTTTCATTATTGATATTATTTTCTATATTAAGCTTTTATTTGTTAATACTCTCTTTCTTTGATGCGGACTATTTTCTTCTGCCTAATACATTGACTTATTGGTTAATATTTTTAGGGTTGTTGTGTAATTATACTGCATATGGATTAGTGCCTTTCGATCATGCTTTTTATGGTTTTTTAGGTGGTGTAGGGCTTTTTTATGGCATCTATCTGTGGGGATATTTTATCTGCCAAAAATGTGTTTTAGGTTTTGGTGATGTGAAATTATTTGGGGCTATTGGTGCATGGTGTGGATTAGAAAAGTTGCCCTATATTCTTTTATTAGGTTCTTTTTTAGGATTAAGTATTTATTGTGCAGTATTTATCACAACAAAAGATCGTATAGAAAAAGTGGCATTTGGTTCTTGCCTTTCATTTTCAACATTAATGGTATTAAGTTTCTACTTTTCGTCTTATCACTCCTTTAATTAATTGGTTTCAATCTTCTTGGTTAGAAAATTATAACAAGGCCACCAAAGAGTAAGAATAGAAATAAAGAAGGCAGTGTGCGGAAATTAATCAGCACACTGAAAAGGAGATCATAGATTTTCTGTTATAAATTGTTGCCAACGTTTTGTATCGCCTAAATATTTTTCAACTGGTATTAGGTGATAACCTTGAGCATCTTCAGTAAATAACGTAGGAAAACCGCGACCATTAACTTGAGCCATTAATTGCTGTGTCTGGCTTAAATGTTGTTGAATTTGTGTTTCACTAATTTCAGATAGTAAGGATGCAAATTGTTCAACATCAAAGCCAAGTTTTTTCACAATAAATAACAGTGTGTCTTTATCACTGATATTTAAGCCATCAAGGTAATAGGCTTCTTGTAGTGCTTTTAATAAATAAACATCTCGCTCTCCCATTCTTTCAGCAACAAGAATGGCTGAAATAGGTAGCAGTGAGTTTAATACCATTTCAGTGTTGCCAAGAGTGTCTCGGTATGCGTGACTAAAAACTTGACCTGATAACTGGCTAATACGTTCATCAATAGGTGTGACGTGCTCTTTCCACGATTGACCACCCGTTACGGCTCTTGCAGATGTGAATAACCCACCACCATGTAACTTAATGGAATTAGGAAATGCATTGCTTACGACGTCAATCAGAGGCGCAATGCCGTAGCACCAACCACACAGAGGATCATAAACATAGTGCAATATTTTCGTACCTTGGGTATTACCTGTATTGCTTGCTACTGAGGCCACTGCATCTCTCCTTTTAGTACTTTTGCACTAAGTTCTAGGCTTGATTTATCAGCTAAATTCTGATGATTTTTTTCCATAGCTGCAATAAATTCATCTGAATTTTTCGTCTTTTCAAGATTTTTCTCAGCTTCAATTAGGTAATTCATTGTAAAGTCAACAGCTTGTAGATTGTACGTTGCTTTTGGTAAATAGTGACCAGGAATAACCGTTTTTGGGGATAGTGATTTTATTTGTTGTAACGCACTAATCCAATGTTGGCGTTCTTCCACAGTTTGAGTGTCTGCCAGCCAAACATGAATATTTTCAGAAACTAAAACACCGCCCATTACTGCATTAAGTTTTGGAACATAAAGGTATGTTCTATCTGGAGATTGCCCGTCTAACCCTTTGACTGAAATGGTTTCACCTTCTAGAGGAAAACTATCACCTTTTAGTACTTCAGGAAGGATGATTTTCTGAGGCGCATTTTCTTTAAGTACAGGCCCCCAGTAGGCAAGTTTTCCTGCTTGAGTTTCATTAATGGCTTTAATTGTGGGTTCTGTAGCAATCACTTTGGCATTTGGAAATGCATCAGTAATGACATCTAACCCAAAATAAAAATCGGGATCAGAATGGCTGATATAGATATAAGTCAGGTTTTTTCCAGAGGCTTTTATCTTATCAACCAACGCTAGTGCATCATTTTTTTGAAACTGTGCATCAATTAAAACAGCATCTTTATCACCATAAATTATTTCAGATGAAACAGGAAAAACACTCGCTTCTCCTGGGTTATAAATATCTAATGTTAAATCAGTTGCTAGTGTTGATGTTGCGAAGAACGCAGTAGTTGCAAGTGTTAAAGGCAGTAATTTTTTCATCTTTTGTTTTCTCCATAATGTTGTTGCTGACTATAATATGTTGCATAAAACAAGAGAAAAACCCTATTTTAGGCAATTAATTGTTGCGTAAATCGAGCAAATAGAATGGATAAAATAAAAGCATCAGAAGTGTTTGTAACCATTGTGAAACAAGGAAGCATGATAAAAGCGGCTGATTATCTAGGTATGTCTAGAGCCATGGTGACGCGTTATTTAAATGAAATGGAAGAGTGGGCTGGCGTGCGCTTATTGCATAGAACAACACGTAAACAAAGCTTAACATCAGTTGGTGAAATGGTTTATGAGCAGAGTTTACAGCTATTAGAAATGGCTGAACGTATTCCTGCCAATATTCCGAAAGAACGTCATCAAATTAGTGGGCTTGTTCGTATTACCAGTTCACAATCGTTAGCAAATAGTATTTTGTCAGTGGCGATATGTGAGTTTATGCAACGTTATCCTTTAATTGCGGTTGATTTACAAATTACTAATCAAACCGTGAATTTGGTGGAAGAGCGTATTGATATTGCCTTACGTATTACCAATCATCTTGAACCTAATTTAATCGCACGCTCACTAGCGACATGTCTTTCGGTGGTGTGTGCTCATAAAGATTACTTAGCAAAAAAAGGTATACCTCAAACGCCAGATGAACTGGCTCAGCATCAATGTTTAACTTACCGATTTTTTGGTCGTAGTTTGTGGGAGTTTAATTTGGGGGATGAACGTTATTCTGTGCCTGTTGGCGGTAATTTAAGTGCAAATGAATCGGTTGTTTTATTGCAAGCCACGTTAAAAGGAGCGGGCATATCGCTACAACCTTATTATTCTGCCAAACCTTATCTTGATAATGGAGACTTAGAACAAGTCTTGTCTGACTATCAAGCTCAACCCATGGGAATTTATGCGGTTTTAGCGAGCCGGCAAAATATGCCTGCTGCTGTTAGAGCATTGTTGGATTTCTTAGTTGAATGGTTTTCATCATCATCTTATTGGTTCGCTTTATCGGGCAAAAGCTTGAGTTAGTTGTTTGGGGTAATCTGATAATGCCTCTTTCATTACATCAATAAAATAGGAAACAAGTTGTGATGAAGGGCGATGTGATGGAGTAATTAAGCTGATGGTAAAGGGGATAGAAAAACTTAAAGGACGAAGACAAATAGATTTATCTATGTAATCAAGTGCGGTGATAGGGTTAACTATTGAAATGCCGATATTCTCGCTTACCATGCCACAAATAGAGGCTGCACTTTGCGTTTCCATCACGAGTTGTCGCCCAATTCCATCTTTAATAAATACGGTGTCAATTAATTGTCGGTAGCTATCATTGGCAGACAAGCTAATAAAGCGCTGACTTTGAAAATCCGCAGGGTATAACAATCGCTTTTTACATAATGGGTGAGATTTAGGTAACACAGCGACTTCATTGAGTGTAAGTATGGTTTCTTGTTGAGTTCCTGCTGGTGTTTGTGTGTGTTCAGTCAATCCTAAATCATAATGTTGAGCGGATAACCACTCTTCTAATAAAGGGGATTCTTGAGGAACGATGGTCAAGTTGACATCAGGATATGTATCTAGAAATTGTCGACATATTGAAGGTAATAATGATTGAGCAAATGCGGGCAAGCAGGTGATATTCAATTCTGCTTGGTTAAAATAGCGAATGTTTTCAGCTGCGTTAATTATTCTATCTAAGCCATAATAAGAACGTTGTACTTCCTCAAAAAAGCGTAATCCTTCAGTCGTGGGTTGTAAACGGCCTTTTATTCTATCAAATAATTTAAATGCTAATAGATGCTCGAGACGAGATAACTCTCTACTGACAGTGGGTTGTGATGTTTTTAGTAACTCTGCAGCTTCAGTAAGATTTTGAGTAGTCATCACAGCATGAAAAATTTCAATATGCCGCCAATTAAAAGGAGTTTTCATGGCCTATTCCTATATCATAAATGAATAGAGTGTAGCTTATTTGATATTTTTATTCCCTTTTAAGTTAATAAATAATGATTTTATTCACCAGTGACTTTTATGAGTAGATAACATGACAACATCAATAACTATGGCTCAATACCAATTAGCACAAACTTATGGAACGCCATTATGGATTTATCAAGGCGATACAATTTCTCAGCGTATTGCTCAGCTTAACTCTTTTGATGTGGTTCGTTTTGCTCAAAAAGCATGTTCCAATATTCATATCTTACGTTTAATGAAAGCACAGGGTGTGAAAGTTGATTCTGTTTCATTAGGGGAGATTGAGCGTGCTTTAGTTGCGGGTTATCAAGGTGGTAGAGAAAAAAGTGAGATTGTTTTTACGGCTGATTTACTTGATGAAAGAACCATTGAACGTGTTGTTGAATTAGATATTCCTGTTAATGCAGGCTCTATTGATATGCTTCGTCAATTAGGTAAACGCAATCAAGGGCATGCGGTTTGGATAAGAATTAACCCCGGATTTGGGCATGGTCATAGCCAAAAAACCAATACTGGTGGTGAAAACAGTAAGCATGGTATTTGGTATGAAGATGTGCCTGAAGCGTTAGCAGTGATCCAACAATACAATCTAACTCTAGTTGGTTTTCATATGCATATTGGTTCTGGTGTTGATTATCAACATCTTTCTAGTGTCTGTGATGCGATGGTAGAGCAAGTGCTTACCTCTCAAGTTGATATTCAAGCTATTTCGGCAGGAGGCGGATTATCAACGCCTTATCAAGAAGGGGATGCGACGGTCGATTTGGATCACTATTTTTCTTTATGGGATAAGGCTCGCCAACGTATTGCACAACATTTAGGGCATTCAATTGAGTTAGAAATTGAGCCGGGGCGTTTCTTAGTGGCTGAATCAGGTGTATTGATTTCACAAGTGAGAGCCGTTAAATCAATGGGAAGTCGTCATTATGTGCTGGTGGATGCTGGATTTAGTGATTTAATGCGCCCAGCAATGTATGGCAGTTATCATCAAATTTCAGTTTTAGATAGCCATGGTCAAATTAAACCAATGACAGAATTACAAGAAACGATTGTGGCAGGTCCTTTGTGTGAGTCTGGAGATGTTTTTACTCAGCAAGAGGGAGGTATGGTTGTTCCTCGTTTATTGCCTCAAGCACAGGTAGGTGATTATTTAGTGATTCATGATACAGGGGCTTATGGTGCTTCAATGTCATCAAATTATAATAGTCGACCACTTATTCCTGAAGTATTGATAACAGAGGGTGTTCCTCAATTAATTCGTCGTCGCCAAACAATAGAAGAGTTATTAGCATTAGAGTTAGATCTTTAATTCATTTTTTGCTTCTCAATAATTTGGTTTGGATAAAAACACCTCATGACTAAAAGTGATGAGGTGTTTGTGTTTTATCAGTGGAGATATTTCCCTTTATATCTGTTGTTAAGCAGCTTTGTCTGTTTTGATTAGGTCAGTTTTCGGCTTTTTTGCAGGCACCGCCAATGCATCAAAGTCAAATTCATCAACATTGATACTCCGTAAGCGACTCTGCTCTGCTTTGCGTAAGATATCAGCTTCTTCTTGAGTTACTCTTTTATCAGCCAGTGCTTTGTCTGCTAATTTATCTAATTGAGTAAAACTGAATTTTTTCTCGTAGAGGCGACAAATGCGGTCGAAAATAGGTTCTGCTGCCAAAATATCAAGCAATGCTTCTTCCATTAAACCATGTGGATTATGTTCACTTGGTGTTAAGAATTGGCCTCTACCAATACGATCGCGAGTTTCAGATGGTTGTTGAATAATTTGAGCCACTTTACTGTCTAGTTTATCGGATGGCAGTTTTTGCGCTTTACCTAGAGGGAAAATAATAGCGCGCATAGTACCTGCAATCATTCGGCTCGGGAAATTACGTAACAGTTCATCAATTGCATTTTCAGCTTGGTATAGACACTCTTTCACACTCCAATGCACTAATGGCAAATCGGCAGTATGACGACCTTCATCTTCATAGCGTTTTAAGACCGCAGAAGCGAGGAAGATATGGCTTAAAATATCACCCAAACGAGCAGAAATACGCTCACGACGTTTTAAACTTCCACCTAAAACTCCCATTGAAACATCAGATAATAGCGCCATATTGGCACTCAAACGGTTAATTTGTTGATAATAACGACGGGTTTCATCATTAGTGGGTGAATGACTTAATCGACCATTAGTGATACCTAACCACAAACTACGCAGGGTATTACTTACCACATGACCGATATGGCCAAATAAAGCACGGTCAAAATCATGTAGGTTATTATCTCGTGCGGCTGCAATTTCATCTAATACATAAGGATGGCAACGGATAGCACCTTGACCATAAATTATCATACTACGAGTTAAAATATTGGCACCTTCAACAGTGATTGCAATAGGGGAACCTTGGTAAGAGCGAGCAACAAAGTTTGAAGGGCCAAGGCAGATCCCTTTACCACCAACAATATCCATTGCGTCGATAATGCCTCGTTGCGCTCTATGAGTACAATGATATTTGACTATGGCGGATAATACGGCAGGTTTTTCACCTAACATGATACCTGTGGTAATTAAAGTGGATGCAGCATCTAACAGATAAGCATTTCCAGCAAGGCGAGCTAATGGCTCTTCAATACCTTCCATTTTACCAATAGGAATTTTAAATTGACGACGGACACGAGAATAAGCCCCTGTTGCCATTGCTGCACTTTTTAATCCACCAGTAGAGTTTGATGGTAATGTTATGCCACGTCCAACAGAGAGACATTCCACTAGCATTCTCCACCCTTGCCCTGCCATTTTTGGTCCACCAATAATGTAATCGATAGGAACAAAAACATCTTTACCGCGAGTCGGTCCATTCATAAATGGCACGTTTAATGGGAAATGACGATGACCGATTTCAACACCTTTGACATCAGTTGGAATTAACGCGCAGGTAATACCTGGATTTTCGTCATTGCTTAATAGATGGTCAGGATCACGCAATTTAAACGCTAGTCCTAATACGGTCGCGATAGGCGCAAGCGTGATATAACGTTTATTCCAATTTAAGCGAATACCTAATATTTGCTCACCTTGCCATTCACCCATACAGACAACGCCACTGTCAGGGATAGCACCAGCATCAGAACCCGCTTCAGGGCTTGTTAAGGCAAAGCAAGGAATTTCATCCCCTTTGGCTAAACCAGGTAAATAGCGTTTTTTCTGTTCATCAGTACCGTAGTGTTGTAATAGTTCACCAGGGCCTAAGGAGTTAGGTACACCGACTGTGATGGCTAAAATACCAGATACCCCAGCTAATTTTTGCAATACACGAGATTGTGCATAGGCAGAAAACTCTAATCCGCCGTACTCCTTTTTAATGATCATCGCAAAGAAGCGATTATCTTTGAGGTATTGCCAAATTTCAGGAGGTAAGTCAGCGAGTTCATGAGTGATCTCAAAGTCATTTGTCATGCGACAAACTTCTTCTACTGGACCATCAAGAAAAGCTTGTTCTTCAGCCGTTAGTTGTGGTTTAGGGTAATTATGAAGTTGTTTCCAATCTGGAGTACCACGGAAAAGTTCACCTTCCCACCATGTTGTTCCTGCATCAATGGCTTCTTGTTCTGTTTTAGACATAGAAGGCATGACTTTTTGAAATGCTTTAAGTGCGGGTACTGAGATATAGGCTCTACGAATAGAAGGGATAGTAAAGGGTAATAAAACCAATGCAACTGGAAGGAGTAACCAGTAACTCCAAATATTGGTGAGACCCATAACTAATGTATAAGCAATAAGCGCGAAACTACTTACTGCGATACTGAATTTGCGATAACTAAGTACGCCAATAAGAACAATAAAAAGTACGATACTGAGTAGTGTCATAATAAACTCCTGCATTTACCAAGAGATCAGAGGTCAGACCTGTTGTTTGTTATTTAGATCTAATTCAGTCACTAACTTTTATCAATATATTTACATTCTAATTACAATATAGCTCACAATTTATTCGTAAATGAGAGAAGTTAGCATTTGTCGATCATAGGTATCTTCTTTCATGACATTTAATCCGTTACACTGAGAAACAGAAAATTTCGATTACCCTTTCTGGAGTAAAAATCCTATGTACCAAGATCTTATCCGTGGTGAGTTAACAGAAGCAGCAGATACCCTTTCTCGCTTTCTTCAAGATGATGCAAACATTGAAGCTATTCAAAAAGCGGCTGTATTATTAGCAGATTCTTTTAAAGCTGGTGGCAAAGTATTATCTTGTGGTAATGGTGGTTCTCATTGTGACGCCATGCACTTTGCAGAAGAATTAACTGGACGTTACCGCGAAAATCGCCCTGGCTATCCTGCTATTGCTATCTCAGATGTAAGCCATATTTCATGTGTAAGTAATGATTTTGGCTATGAATATATCTTCTCTCGTTATGTTGAAGCTGTGGGTAAAGAAGGTGACGTTCTGCTAGGTATTTCAACCTCAGGTAATTCAGGCAATATCATCAAAGCAATTAGTGCTGCACGTGAAAAAGGCATGAAAGTCATTACTCTGACAGGTAAAGACGGTGGCAAAATGGACGGTACAGCGGATATTGAAATTCGCGTTCCTCATTTTGGTTATGCTGATCGCATTCAAGAAATCCATATCAAAGTTATCCATATTCTGATCCAATTAATTGAAAAAGAAATGGAAAAATAATTTGTTGATATTGCTATAAATTAGCAATAAACATCGGCAAGAAGGAGTGAGCGATGTGTGAATTGTTAGGCATGAGTGCAAATGTACCGACAGATATTAATTTCAGTCTAAGTGGGTTAATTCCAAGAGGGGGCAAAACAGGGCCTCATAAAGATGGTTGGGGAATTACTTTCTACGAAGGATTAGGATGCCGTACATTTAAAGATCCTCAAGCTAGCGCAATTTCGCCAGTCGCTCGCTTCGTGCAAGAATATCCAATTAAATCAGAGGCAGTGGTCGCTCATATTCGTCAAGCGAATCGAGGGAATGTCTCTTTAGAAAATACCCATCCTTTTACCCGTGAATTATGGGGAAAAAATTGGACTTATGCGCATAATGGTCAACTAAAAGGTTATCAATCTCTTGAAACAGGGCGCTTTAGAGCCATCGGTCAAACAGACAGTGAAAAAGCTTTTTGCTGGATCTTAAATCAGCTCGAGAATCGTTATAAACGAACCCCTGTGAATTGGCCTGCTGTATTTCGTTTTATCGCTGTTTTAGCCTCTCAATTAAAGCAAAAAGGGGTTTTTAATATGCTGTTGTCAGATGGCCGATTTGTAATGGCATATTGTTCAACGAATTTACACTGGATCACACGTAAAGCGCCTTTCGGCAAAGCCAAATTACTTGATCAAGATGTAGAAATCGATTTCCAGCAACACACACAATCCGATGATGTTGTTTCTGTTATTTCAACATTACCATTAACTGGAAATGAGTCTTGGCAGCGTATTCCAGCAGGTGAGTTTGTCTTATTTGATCGTGGTGTTCGTATTCTGTAACCATCTGTTTTCACTATTTTGCGATAAGTTAATTACAGGGTTTACACTACTAGGTGAAGCCAAAGTGCTATTAACGAAATAACGCCCATCTTGAACAGTAATAGTTGGGATTTGTTTGTATGCTTCAACATATTGGTAGGCAGGCATAAGTTGTTGCCAAAAATCCATATCTTTTGAATACTGGTGTTTTTTCATATTTTCAGCAGTCATTTTAAATGGAAAAATATGAATGTTAATCGTAGATTGACCTCTTTGTAGCGCCAATTCAGCATACTGATAAATTTCATCCATCACAGGATCTGTCATTGCATAGCAACCTACTGATTTACATGCACCGTGGATCATTAAAAAATCGCCAGTGTATCCTTTTGATTTATCATATTGATTAGGAAATCCTAGGTTGATAGCTCGGTAAAATCGACTGTTCGGATTTAATTGTGAGAAATTAACCTGATAAAAGCCCTCAGGGCTTTTTAAATCACCTTGAAACTTTTTAGGTCCAAGACCTCCAGAATAGCTACAAATAGGGTAGGTACGTACTTTTTCTAATTGTCCATCTAATTTTTCCGTATACAGTTCAAGTAAACTTTCTTCTTTGAAAATCTGAATATAGATGGGCTGACCTGTACTTTTTTTAACAGGTTTCATTAGAAAACTTAAACTGTTATCGGCGTTAACTAATAAGGAAATTAACATTAATGTTAAAAAACTGATTAGTTGTTTTGCGTGACTGGTCATGGTTTTATCAGAAAAATAGCTTAAAATTTGTTGATAAAGTAGATCGTAGATTGCTATGAAGCAATAAATTTGTAAATTAAAATCTGATATAGTTTCTTTTCTTTTACAAAATATTCTGTATGAAATTTAATCGCTAGTCGAAAAAGATGATATTTTAATTCGGTTTATACGAGTTGTTAACGTTTCAGTCAAAATAATATTCCCATTTGCTTGAGCTAAATCACTCGAATAGTCAGACAGGTTCAGGCTGAGATGATAAAATTCAGTTCGGCGGAATAAGAGAAAATAGTAACAATTATCGGAGATAAATAACTTAGGGTTCAAAAACACCTTAAGATGTTTTTATTACAGAGTCGCTACATTTTCGGGGTGAATTTGTAGCTTAGGGTTTAACTGATAAACTTGTGCAAATCTTATGATTAAAATTAAAAAAGGACTCGACCTCCCAATTGCAGGAGCGCCTGCCCAAGTGATAGAAGACGGACCCGCGATTCGACGCGTAGCATTGCTAGGTGAAGAATATGTCGGTATGCGTCCTTCTATGATGGTTTCGGAAGGTGAGCATGTAAAAAAAGGGCAAATTCTTTTTGAAGATAAAAAGAATGCCGGTGTTGTTTTCACCAGCCCAGCTTGTGGTAAAGTCGTTGAAATTAACCGCGGCGAGCGCCGTGTGTTCCAATCTATCGTTATCGAAATTGATGGCGATGAAGAAATCACCTTTAACCGTTATGATAGCTCAACGCTTTCAGACCTGACCCGCGAACAAGTCGAAACTAACCTTGTTAATTCGGGAATGTGGACTGCGTTAAGGACACGTCCTTATAGTCGTACTCCGCATTTAGGCACAACACCTGTCGCCATTTTTGTCTCTGCGATGGATACCAATCCACTAGCAGCCGATCCTATGGTTATTATAGAGCAAAATGAGAAGGCATTTAATGATGGCCTTGTTGTTTTAACTCGTTTAACTGAAGGTAAAGTCTATGTTTGTCATGGTGAAAAATCGCCGACAAAATTAAATGACGGACAAATTAGCTATAACCAATTTGCAGGCCCACATCCTGCAGGATTAGTCGGTACTCATATCCATTTCTTAGAACCTGTGAGTACTAAGAAAATGGTTTGGCATTTAAATTATCAAGATGTCATTGCTATTGGTTATCTGTTTACAACAGGTTCTTTATATACAGAACGTGTTGTTGCATTAGCAGGCCCTCAAGTAAAAGCACCTCGTTTAGTGCGTACTTGTTTAGGGGCTGATCTCTATGAGTTAACGAAAGATCAATTAGTTGATGGTGAGAATCGCATTATTTCAGGCTCTGTATTATGGGGATGGAAATCTGATAAGGCTCATCACTATTTAGGTCGTTTCCATAACCAAGTTTCTGTATTGCGTGAAGGTCGTGATAAAGAGTTATTTGGTTGGGGTATGCCAGGTAGCGATAAATTTTCTATCACGCGTACAACTATCGGTCACTTCTTAAAAAATAAACGCTTTGCATTTACAACCACAATGAATGGTGGTGAACGTTCGATGGTACCAATTGGTAACTATGAGCGAGTGATGCCTTTAGACATTATGGCAACGCATTTATTACGTGATTTAATTGTAGGTGATACTGACAGTTCTCAAGCTTTAGGTTGTTTGGAATTGGATGAAGAAGATTTGGGATTATGTACTTATGTTTGCCCAAGCAAATATGAGTATGGCCCAGCACTGCGCCAAGTATTGACCAAAATTGAGCAGGAAGGGTAACTCATGGGTTTGAAAAATTTATTTGAAAAAGTAGAGCACCATTTTGAGCCCGGTGGCAAATTAGCAAAATGGTATGTGCTTTATGAAGCAGTTACCACGGTATTTTATACGCCAGGTACTGTCACGCGTAATGGTGGTCATGTTCGTGACACTATTGACCTAAAACGCATGATGATCTTAGTTTGGTTGTCCGTTTTCCCAGCAATGTTTTGGGGAATGTATAATGTCGGTCATCAAGCGATCCCTGCACTTAATCAGTTATATAGCGGTGTTGAATTACAGCAAATAATTGCTTCAGATTGGCACTATCGTCTTGCTGAATTCCTCGGCGCATCATTAACAACAGATGCTGGATGGGCAAGTAAGATGCTACTTGGTGCAACTTACTTTTTACCTATTTATCTTGTTGTTTTTGTGGTTGGTGGATTTTGGGAAGTTCTTTTTGCCTTTATTCGTGGTCATGAAATTAACGAAGGTTTCTTTGTTACATCAATCTTATTTGCCTTGATCGTACCGCCAACATTACCACTTTGGCAGGCTGCATTAGGTATTACGTTTGGTGTGGTTATTGCGAAAGAAATCTTTGGTGGTACAGGACGTAACTTCTTAAACCCAGCATTAGCAGGTCGTGCATTCCTGTTCTTTGCATATCCGGCTCAAATTTCAGGTGATCTAGTTTGGACTGCGGCAGATGGCTTCTCTGGTGCGACACCATTATCACAATGGTCTGTATCGGGTGAAAGTGCATTATTAAATACCGTCACTCAACAACCTATCTCTTGGATGGATGCTTTCCTTGGAAATATTCCAGGATCGATCGGTGAAGTTTCAACATTGATGATTTTAATCGGCGGTGCTGTCATTCTTTTTGCCCGAATTGCTTCATGGCGTATTGTTGCTGGGGTAATGGTGGGCATGATTGTAATGTCATACCTATTTAATTTTATCGGTTCAGATACCAATCCTCTCTTCTCAATGCCTTGGCACTGGCACTTAGTATTAGGTGGTTTTGCTTTCGGTATGATGTTTATGGCAACAGATCCAGTATCTGCATCGTTTACCGATAAAGGTAAATGGGCATACGGTATTTTGATTGGCGTAATGGCTGTGCTTATTCGTGTCGTCAATCCGGCTTACCCAGAAGGTATGATGCTGGCAATCTTATTCGCAAACTTATTTGCACCACTGTTCGATTACGTGGTTGTTCAGGCGAATATTAAGCGGAGAAAAGCTCGTGGCTAAAGAGAAAAACAAAGATAGCGTCGCAAGAACGTTCCTCGTTGTATTTATTCTATGTCTTGTGTGTTCTGTGGTAGTAGCAGGAGCTGCTGTTGGGCTTAAGTCTAAACAAGAAGAACAGAAACTTCTTGATAAACAACGTAATATTCTTGATGTTGCGGGTCTGCTCGTACCGAAAATGAGTGCGACAGATGTACTGAAAGTGTATGACACTCGAATTAAAGCAAAAATTGTTAATTTTCAGACAGGTGAGCTGACTGATAGTAAAGGCAATTTTGATTTAAATGCTGAATTACGTAGCGATGAAACATCTATTGCGTTATCGCCAGCTGAAGATATTGCTAAAATTCGTCGTCGTGCCAATACCGCTGAAGTTTACTTCGTTCTCGATGCTCAAGGTAAAACAACGGAAGTTGTGCTACCTGTATATGGTTCAGGTTTATGGTCTGTCATGTACGCTTTCGTAGCTGTAGATATTGATGGAGTAACAGCGAAAGGGATTACTTATTATTCACATGGTGAAACACCAGGGTTAGGCGGTGAAGTCGATAACCCACAGTGGAAAGCACAATGGAAAGGTAAGCGTTTACTGACTGAAGAAGGTATTCCCGCGATTAAGATTGTGCGTGGTGGCGCATCTGACAGTCCTTATGGTATTGATGGGCTTTCTGGAGCAACATTGACCTCAAATGGTATCCAGCATATGTTCGATTTCTGGTTAGGTGAAAAAGGTTTCGGCCCATTCCTGAAAAAAGTTCGTGAAGGAGAGATCAATGGCTGATACAAAAGAAATTAAACGAGTTTTACTTGGGCCATTGTTAGATAACAACCCGATTGCCTTACAGGTGTTAGGTGTGTGTTCTGCATTGGCGGTAACAACAAAACTTGAAACTGCATTAGTGATGACAATTGCGGTGACTTTAGTTACTGCATTTTCAAACTTTTTTATCTCACTAATCCGTAATTACATACCAAGTAGTGTTCGTATTATTGTTCAAATGGCGATTATTGCTTCATTAGTTATCGTTGTTGACCAAGTTTTACAAGCTTATGCCTATGAGATTTCTAAGCAACTCTCTGTTTTTGTTGGTCTTATCATTACTAACTGTATTGTAATGGGGCGTGCTGAAGCTTATGCAATGAAATCGCCTCCTATTGAAAGTTTTATGGATGGTATTGGTAACGGCTTAGGCTATGGCGTTATCTTGATCCTTGTTGGTTTTTTACGTGAGCTCTTTGGTTCAGGTAAATTATTCGGCATTACCGTGATGGAATCTATTCAGAATGGTGGCTGGTATCAGCCTAATGGTTTATTCCTGTTAGCTCCAAGTGCATTCTTTATCATTGGCTTGCTAATTTGGGGATTACGTACATTAAAACCTGCACAGGTTGAAGAGGACTAATCGCCATGGAACATTATATAAGCCTGTTTGTTCGTGCTGTTTTTATTGAGAATATGGCGCTCGCATTCTTCTTAGGGATGTGTACATTTCTCGCTGTTTCTAAAAATGTAAAAACAGCTTTTGGATTAGGTATCGCTGTTACCGTTGTTCTAGGTCTTTCTGTACCGTTGAATAACTTGGTTTACAACTATGTGTTACGTGATAATGCATTAATGGAAGGTGTTGATTTAAGTTTCTTAAACTTTATCACTTTCATAGGTGTGATTGCGGCACTGGTACAAATCCTAGAAATGATTTTAGATCGTTATTTCCCAGCGCTGTATAACGCACTAGGGATCTTCTTGCCACTTATTACCGTTAACTGCGCCATCTTCGGTGGTGTGTCATTTATGGCACAACGTGACTATAACTTTAGCGAGTCTATTGTTTATGGTTTCGGTTCCGGAATTGGTTGGATGTTAGCCATCGTATTACTGGCTTCTATCCGTGAGAAAATGAAGTACGCGGATGTACCGGCAGGTATGAAAGGGTTAGGCGTTACTTTTGTCACCACAGGGTTGATGGCATTAGGTTTCATGTCCTTCTCTGGTGTTCAGCTATAAAGGGTGAGAAGAACTCATGGATATAATTATTCTAGGTGTCGTGATGTTTACCCTGATTGTATTGGTATTAACAGCGTTGATTTTGTTCGCAAAATCAAAACTGGTCAATACAGGGGATATTTCTGTTGAGGTCAATGGAGACCCAGACAAAAGTTTTAATGCACCAGCAGGTGATAAATTACTTAACGTATTATCAAATGAAGGTATTTTTATTTCATCAGCTTGCGGTGGTGGTGGCTCTTGTGGTCAGTGTCGCGTTAAAGTGCTGGAAGGTGGTGGTGATATTTTACCGACAGAACTTTCACATATTAACAAACGTGAAGCTAAAGAAGGTTGTCGTTTAGCGTGTCAGGTAAACGTAAAAAATAACCTGAAATTAGAATTACCAGAAGAAATCTTTGGTGTTAAAAAGTGGGAATGTGAAGTTATCTCAAATGATAATAAAGCCACTTTCATTAAAGAATTAGTGTTAAAAATTCCTGAAGGTGAGGTTGTACCTTTCCGTGCTGGTGGATTTATTCAAATCGAATGTCCTCCTCATACGGTACGTTATGAAGATTTTGATGTACCAGAAGAGTATCGTGAAGATTGGGATAAATTTAATTTGTTCCGTTATGTTTCTGAAGTAAAAGAAACCACAGTACGTGCTTATTCAATGGCAAACTACCCTGAAGAGCATGGCATTATCATGTTAAACGTGCGTATTGCAACACCTCCGCCACGTAATCCTGACGTACCACCAGGAATTATGTCATCGTATATTTGGTCGTTAAAACCGGGTGATAAGGTGACAATTTCAGGGCCATTTGGTGAATTCTTCGCTAAAGAAACTGATGCAGAGATGATCTTTATTGGTGGTGGTGCAGGTATGGCACCAATGCGCTCACACATTTTTGATCAGTTAAAACGCTTACATTCTAAACGTAAAATCAGCTTCTGGTATGGTGCTCGTTCTGTGCGTGAAATGTTCTACACTGAAGACTTCGATATGCTTGCAAAAGAAAACGAAAACTTCACATGGCATGTCGCACTTTCAGACGCCTTACCTGAAGATAACTGGACGGGATATACTGGATTTATTCACAATGTGTTGTTTGAGAATTACCTCAAAAATCATCCAGCACCAGAAGATTGTGAATTCTATATGTGTGGACCGCCAGTGATGAACGCAGCTGTTATTAAAATGCTCAAAGATTTAGGCGTTGAAGATGAAAACATTATGCTGGATGACTTTGGCGGTTGATCCTAACCTCCGATCAAGCATAAATGAATGAAATGACAAGCGCCCACTTATGTGGGCGCTCATGATCAGAAGAGAGAGTTATGTTAAAAAGAAAGATGATAAATTGGATAGTGATGCTGTCCGCATTAGTTCTATTATCTGCATGTGGTGAAAAGCAGCAGGTATTAGAAGGCGAAACCATGGGAACTTATTACTCGATTAAATATGTTCCTGACAGTAACTCCCCTCCACAAAACGTCTTACAAACAGAAATTGATCGTATTCTTGAAGAAGTTAACGATCAAATGTCAACATATCGTCCTCATTCTGAATTGAGTCGTTTTAATCAAAGCCGTGAAATTAATACCCCATTCCCTGTTTCGCCTGCTACCGCTAAAGTTGTGAGTGAAGCCATTCGTATTAATAAAATGACTGATGGTGCTTTAGATGTGACTGTTGGGCCGTTAGTCAATTTATGGGGATTTGGCCCAGAGGGTCGATTTACTCACCAGCCTTCTGAAGATGAATTATCAAAGCGTAAGCAGTGGATTGGCATTGATTACTTATCTGTTGAAGGAAATACACTGATCAAGAAGATCCCTGAGCTTTATGTCGATCTCTCTTCTATTGCTAAAGGATATGGTGTTGATGCTGTTGCTGAGTATTTAATATCACAGAATATCACTAACTATATGGTTGATATTGGTGGTGAAGTAAGAACACAAGGTGTAAATGGTAATGACAAGCCTTGGCGTATAGCGATTGAGAAACCAGCTAATGATGGTACAAAACAGAGTGTTCAGCTAATTATTGAACCGGGTGATAATTCAATTGCAACCTCTGGTGATTACCGTAACTATTTTGAAGAAAACGGTATCCGTTATTCCCATACTATTGACCCAACCACAGGCTATCCTATTAAACATAACCTTGTTTCTATCACTGTGATTGTACCAACTTGTATGAGTGCTGATGGTCTTTCGACAGGATTGAATGTGTTAGGACCTGAAAAGGGGTTAGAAGTAGCAAATAAACTAAATATTCCTGTCTTTATGATAGTGAAAACTGAAAATGGGTTTGAAGAGCGTTATAGTAAAGCATTCGCCCCATTCTTAAAAAAATAGAATTTAAGGAGAGAAGGTTATGTTAAAAATATTTCTTTTTGCCTTCATCTTATTCTTGATTGCCTTCTTTGGAATGGCGTTAGGATATATTGTAAAGCGTAAAAGCCTTCAAGGCAGTTGCGGTGGTTTAGGGGCTATGGGTATAGAAAAAGAGTGTGATTGTCCTGAACCTTGTGATGCACGTAAAAAACGTATGGCAAAAGAGTCTGCACGAGAAGAGTTACTGAAAAAGAATCGAATTCTTTAATAATAAAAAATATATTTAGATAAAAAAAGAGTGATGAGATTTATATCTATCACTCTTTTTTATTTCACTCATTCTGTAAATACGAAAACGCTAAAAGGTTTTTAATAAAATAGAAGTAGGATAATAAAAAGCAACACCTATTAATAAAGGTTTACTTCCATGGATAAGGGTTTTGCCCCTCCCATTCTAAAACTTCTTTTTTGGCTTCTTCGTAGGTATAGCCATAATGTTCTTGAAGTTTACCAATCAATTGCTCTCTAGTGCCTTCGATAACATCAAGTTCATCATGCGTGATTTTTCCCCACTTTTCTTTTACTTTTCCTTTGAATAAATTCCAATCACCAGAGATTTTATTGCTTAACATTTTATTTCTCCTTACTTATTTCTATCGGATGATATTATTAAGTGTAGAAGAGAATAACGTGAAGATAAAAGTGTAAACCTAAATAGGGTTATTTATCCTTTTCTAAATATTTTCATTTTTGCTGGAGAGTCGACCATAACAGCATCAGCACCTAATTCTGTGGCTTGAGTATAATCTTTCTCTGTATTGATCCCGAAAAGAACAATATGAGCATTGCCACCAGCACGAAAACAAGACATGGCATCCTTATCCCAACTCAGAATAGATTTTGAGCGAGCTTCACCTAGTGTGTACTTCTCAACGACCTCTACTTTGCGGTGAAGCTCAAGTCCATACCAACGAGTAATATCTAAATTTTCAGGTAGCAGGCAAACATGGTTCATTGTGATATTGGCTAAAATATCACGAGTAATATCACGACTTTCAAAACGTTCTACATTAGTCGGGAGTGCTTCAAGAAAGGCGGTATTAGTAGAATAAACACGGGTTCTATCAAGTGCATTATGTTTACTGAGAACTGTAGCTAACGCTTCACCTTGAACAACGGGATCAGCATCTGGTGATTTTAAATCAAGATAAAACTGTGTTGTGGGGAATTGAGTTAAGATCTCATCCAATGTCGGAATAGTGACACCTTTATTTCGATAAGGAAATTGTTGTGCTTCACCAAATTTATAGCCCGCATCCCATTGTTTAAGCTGTTGTGCAGTAAAGTCAGAAATACTACCTTGCCCATTTGTTAAGCTTTTTAAGTCGCTAGGGCGGTAAAGAACAGGAATATTATCTTTCGATAATTGAATAGTGATCCAAATTGCATCAGCTTGATTAGAGAGTGCTGTTTTTATAGCAATTTCAGTATTTTCTGGGGCATCAGCTGTGCCACCACGATGTGCGATAATTTTAGGAGATGCCATAAGAATTACAGAATAACAAAAGAGAGAAATAGCGATGAATAATTTGATCATGAAAAATTATTTCCTTGTTTTATATATAGTTACAAAACAATGTTTAAAATTAGTGTAATTAGTCAACGAGCAAAAACAATTTATCACCACTTTGTGACAATTCTATAAATAAACAGACTAATTCAGATTTTTATGAGAATTACACCTCAATAGAGGGAGATGAGAAGGAATAAAAATTGTAGTTAATATTTATTTACTGTATATTTAAACAGTAAATGAGGTGAGGTTATTGTATGCGTAAAATTATTCATGTTGATATGGATTGTTTCTATGCTGCGATTGAAATGCGAGATAATCCAGCACTAAAAGAGATCCCCATTGCGGTTGGAGGCAATGCTTCTAGCCGAGGAGTGATCTGTACGGCGAATTATCCTGCCCGTCGTTTTGGTGTCCGTAGTGCTATGTCAACGGCAACAGCGTTGAAGTTATGTCCCCACTTAAAAGTTTTACCCGGTAGAATGGCTCTCTATAAAGAGACATCAGCAAAGATCCGCCAAATTTTTTCTCGTTATACTCATCTTATTGAACCTCTTTCACTCGATGAAGCTTATCTTGATGTCTCTGACAGTAAGCATTGTTACGGTTCGGCAACATTGATAGCTCAAGAGATTCGCCAACAAATTTTTGATGAGTTAAATCTCACTGCATCCGCAGGCATTGCACCAATTAAATTTCTGGCGAAAATTGCTTCAGATATTAATAAGCCTAACGGGCAATTTGTTATTACTCCTGAGCAAGTTGATGATTTCATTCTGAAATTACCGCTTAATAAAATACCAGGTGTAGGTAAGGTAACATTTGCTCGCTTGCAAGAAATGGGGCTAGAAACTTGTGCTGATATTCGCCGTACCGATGTTATTTCTTTGGTAAAAGCATTAGGGAAATTTGGTCAAAATTTATGGGAACGCAGTCATGGTATCGATGAGCGTGAAATAACCCCTGATAGACTTAGAAAATCAGTGGGAGTTGAACGTACTTTTGCTTCAGATATTAATTCTTGGGATGATTGCTTGGCATTACTTGATGGATTATATAGTGAATTAGAAAGGCGATTGACAAAGGTGAAACCTGATTTAAGGATAGCAAGACAAGGTGTTAAACTAAAATTTGATGATTTTCAATTAACGACACAAGAGCATACTCATCCTATTTTAGAAAAAGCTGATTTAATAAATATTGCCTACCAAGCATGGCATGAACGCCGAAATGGTCGAGGTGTGCGATTAATCGGATTTCATGTCACTTTGCAAGATCCACAACTAGAACGACAACTTCTTTTAGCATTATAAGAATAAAAAACCATAGCCGATCAATAGATAGGCTATGGGTAACGCAATTAATTTATGTAGTTAATCTATATAGTATTACCAGCGATAATTCATTGTTGCTGTCATTGTTCTGCCGATCCCATAAAAACATGCGGTATCACCAGCACAAGATGCAACATAATGTTTGTTTGCAATGTTATTCATATTAAGCTGAATTTCAGCCCCTTTTAAAGAAGGTGATAACTCACCTAATGAATAACCTATCATCGCATCATATAAGGTTACCGCAGGGACACTGATTGTATTTTTGGTATCACCTTGAGATACACCTACATATCTCACACCAAAGCCTGCTTTAGCTCCATTAAATAGCCCAGAGATTTCATCATATTGACCCCAGAATGATGCCATATGCTTAGGGACTCTAGGTAACTCTTTTCCTTGTGTTCCTGCAATAATGGTTTTTCTGACCTCTGTATCGGTATAAGCATAGCTACTAATGAAGGAAATATTTTCAGTTAGTTGGCTATTAATTTGTGCTTCGACACCACGACTTCTAATTTCACCCACGGGTTCAAAATAGGCTTTTTCAGCATTATAGTTGGTAACATTGCGTTGTTGTAATTGATAAACAGAGAGTGTTGCCAATGTTTGTTCATTAGGTGTGAGGTATTTAATTCCTGCTTCTAATTGACGACCTTCGCTAGGCTCAAAAGGGGCACTTCCTGGTGCTCGGCGAGTTTGTAAATTAGGCTCAAAAGAGGTGCTGTAACTTATATAAGGTGAAATACCATTATCAAAAGCATATAAAATACCAGCACGACCCGTTAGTTTACTATCATCTTGCTGATCATATGTGGCTGCTAAGAAATCATGAGTTCGTACTTGCGCCCAGTCTTGGCGTAAACCGGTAAGTAATATCCAATTTTTCCATTGGATCTGATCTTGTAAATATAATCCGATTTGATCGCGTTTTTGCAACTGATCTGTTGCAGGTTTCTGTAAGTTCATATTAATCGGATAATTATAATTAGGATCACGCCAATCCAGATCGTACTCTGAGCCTGTAGCCCTGCGTAAATTATCTTGATCTTTACTCCACTGATAATCAATACCTGCAATCACCGTATGATTAAGTTTTGCCGTAGTAAAGTCGGCTTGTAAGCGAGTATCTATTCCTAAAGTATCTGTTTCTCGTTGCTCTTGTTGCGCTCGGCGCTCAAGGACATAAGGGTTATCTTTTCTTAAAGATCCAAATACAAGATATTTATATTTCTGATTAATATGGCTATATCGTGCATTTTGTACAATTTTTAGTGAGTCACTAAATTCATGTTCAAATTCATAGCCTACGCCATATTGTTGACGCCACGATTGGTGGTAATCAGGGTTGTTTACGTCGAAATCAAAAGGAATAGTACCCTCAGGTGTTTTTTTCACCGTACCATAAGCGGGTAAAAAGTTACGATAACCCGCTTCAGGCTCTTGCTGAATAAAGCTTAATAACGTTAAACGTGTTTGTTCATTAGGTAAAAAAGTAATAGCAGGAGCGAGGGCAAAACGCTCTTCTTTATAGTTTTTTATTTGAGTGTGCTGTGTTTTGGCAATACCATTTAGACGATAAAGAACACGATTGTCATCACTTAATGCACCTGAAAAATCAAAAGCCGTTTCTGCCAATTTATCATTACCTGCTCGTATTTGAATGTGGCGAATAGGGGATGCAGTTGGTCTTTTACTTGTCATTGCAACGAGGCCACCTGGATTTACTTGGCCATAAAGAACAGATGCTGGCCCTCTAACAACTTCAACGCGTTCTAATAACCATGGGTCAAGTGCTCCTGTTGATGATGATGCTCCCATTCCATAGCTTAGGCCGTCAAGAAAACGTGGTGCATAACTGTATCCACGAATAAAAACCTCGTCATTACGATTAGAACTCCCTCGATATTCGGTGAAAACGCCGGGTGTATAACGTAGCGCTTGAGAAACTGAACTGACATCTTGAGCGTCCATTTGGTCACGAGTGATCACGCTAATGGATTGCGGTGTTTTTTCAATTTCAGTTGGTGTTTTATTTGTTGATAGTGTTTTTGTGGCAATAAAGCCTGAAACAGGAGATTGTGGGTCCTGTGATGGAGCTGAGGTGACAATTATCTTTTCAGATGTATTTTGATTAACTGCCGCATGAATTTGAACAGAGAGTAAACTTAAAGGTAAGGCGAGAATGACGCTAGCAACGCAATTTTTGTTAGACACAATAGGATCCTTTGGATTTTTATTTTTTAACTTTAAATGCGGAAGGCATGAAAATACCACTCAATAAACATTAATACTAATGATAATAATTAGCATTCTATAAATTATCTTTATTAAGATTATTTCTTTATTTCAAAATTGAATAAGTCGGATTGGTATTTGTTCTATAAGGAATAAATTATGATACTTAAGGAAAATAGAGTGTGTAGAGGGATAAATTATTTCTTATGGTAGCGTTAGTAACAAAAAACCCGCCAATTAAGCGGGTTCATTATGATATTTAAAGCAAGATTATTTAGCAGGGATCGCTTTTAAAATTGCTGTTAATAACTGCCAGTATTGACCAACGCTCTTAATGTGAACGCGTTCGTCTGGTGAGTGAGCACCACGGATTGTTGGTCCAATAGAAACCATATCCATATCTGGGTAAGGTTTTTTGAATAGACCACACTCAAGACCTGCGTGGATGACCATAATGTTTGGCACTTTATCAAACAGTTGCTGATAGGTATCACGAACTAAATGCATAACAGGTGAGTCAGCATCAGGTTTCCAACCAGGGTAACCGCCTTTTGTTTCGATATCAGCTTTAGCTAGTTTTGCTAATGCAGTCAGCATGCTGACAACATAGGTTTTTCCGCTATCAATCAGAGAACGGATTAAGCAAAGTATTTCTACTTTATCGTCAACAATGCTAACAACACCAACGTTTAATGATGTTTCAACAACACCTTCAACATCATCACTCATACGAATAACGCCATTTGGCATTGCATTAAGTAGGTTGATTAATCGTTCTTGGCAGTCAGCTGTGAAAACTTTTTTATCTGTTGTTGTATCAATTAACTCAATTTTCAGATTTTTTTCAGCGATAGCTAATTCTGTTTTTAACAGAGCTTCAAATTTCGCTTTTACTGTTTCTAGTTGGCTTGCTTTATCTGCTGGAATTGCAAATACGATATTTGCTTCACGAGGAATAGCATTACGCAGTGTACCACCGTGGAAATCAATTAATTTCAGTGATAATTCTTCTGCGTGACCAGCTAAGAAACGTGCTAATAATTTATTGGCGTTACCTAAACCTAAATGGATATCACCACCAGAGTGACCGCCATTTAATCCTTTCAGAACCAGTTGTTTAACAACGTGGCCAGCTGGAATTGCATCGTAAGAAAGTTTTACCGTGGTTTTAACATCAATACCACCCGCACAACCCATGTAGATTTCGCCTTCTTCTTCAGAGTCTGTGTTGATAAGAATATCAGCTTGTAACCAACCTGGCTGTAAACCAAATGCACCGTCCATGCCTGTTTCTTCAGTCATAGTTAGTAGCACTTCTAATGGGCCGTGCTTAACAGTGTCATCAGCTAAAACCGCTAATGCAGATGCCATACCTACGCCATTATCAGCACCTAATGTGGTGCCTTTAGCTTTGATCCATTCGCCATCAATGTAAGGTTGAATTGGATCTTTAGTGAAGTCGTGAACAGTGTCGTTGTTTTTTTGTGGCACCATATCTAAGTGTGCTTGTAAAACAACGGCCTTACGATCTTCCATACCTTTGGTGGCTGGTTTACGAATTAAAATATTGCCAACTGCATCGCGCTCTGCAAAAAGTCCTTTTTCACTTGCCCAAGAAAGAATATGGGTAGCTAAGGCTTCTTCATGATGTGATGGATGTGGAATCGAACAAATTTTTGCAAAAATATCCCATAGTGGTTGTGGGGATAGAGTAGATAGTTCAGACACGATGGATCTCCTCTAACAGCATCTGTGTTATTGATAGCCTACCGCTTTTTTAAGGGTTAGCTTTATTATTCTGAGCGTTATACGCCAATATAGTTGAGAATATCACTTTCTTCTGATGAATGCGTCATTCTATTCACATCTCTATCTAAGAAATTAAGTCCCCATTTTGCATTCATTTTTTATATGGTTTGTTTTTTAATCAGAAAAAGGCATTACAGAAAAAAATAAGGATAATCTCACCTGTTTTCACGTTTTCTCTGGTTTTTAGGTGCTCAAATCACTATAATCTCGCGCAACCTTTTTTTCCGCAAAAAAGCTTCTCTCGAAATTCAAGTAGCTAGGATCACAATATTATGAGCGAAAAATATGTTGTAACGTGGGATATGTTGCAAATACATGCCCGTCAATTGGCGCAACGTTTATTACCAGTCGAACAGTGGACAGGCATTATTGCTGTCAGTCGTGGGGGATTAGTCCCTGCTGCATTACTTGCTCGTGAATTAGGTATCCGTCATGTGGATACAGTTTGCATTTCTAGCTATGACCATGATCATCAGCGTGACCTCAAAATCTTAAAAAAAGCAGAAGGTGATGGTGAAGGCTTTATCGTTGTTGACGATTTAGTCGATACTGGTGGTACTGCTAAAGTTATCCGCGAAATGTATCCAAAAGCCCATTTTGTGACTATCTTCGCAAAACCAGAAGGGCGCCCATTAGTAGATGATTTCGTGGTTGATATTCCACAAAATACTTGGATTGAACAGCCTTGGGATATGGGTGTCGCCTTTATTCCACCAGTTTGCGATCAAAAATAATTTGATAACATTTATTTGGCTGTTTTAATTGAGATCCTCGCCTTGGCGGGGATTTTTGTTTTTATGCATTTATTCTTCCTTTGTGTTATACCTTCGTGCTATCACTTGTGGTGATACACACTGTTCATGTTGATTTCATGCTATGATAAAGCCAGACTTTTAGCCCCTTTTATTCGATATCGACTGATTTGAAGAGTGATATGGCAAATAATACAAACCTTTCTGAAACGCTATTTAAACCTAGAGCAAAGCACGCTGAAACTTCAACACTAATTCAGTACACTCATCCAAAATCAAATATCAATACCTATACTGTGCTTAATGGTACAAGTCAGCAAAATTGGTATCGTACTATTCAACGTTTACTGTGGATTTGGCGTGGAATTTCTCCTATTGAAATAGAAGAAGTGTTAAGTCGAATTGCTGTACATGATGCCCCTCGTAGTGATGATAAATTTATTGATACCGTTGTGGGTTACCGCAAAGGTGGCTGGTCATATGAATGGTCACATCAAGCGATGATTTGGCAACAAAAAGCATTGAGAAAAGAGTCAGGAGATGCGGCCGCTGATTGTTGGTTGCGGGCTGCACATCTGTATAGTATTGCTGCGTATCCTTTTATTAATGGTGATTTTTTAGCAGATCAAGCCGTTACTTTGTCGATGAAAGCATTTGAGAATGCGACAAAATTTTCATCCTTTGAGGTGAAAAAACTGACATTTAAATTAGAGGGGAAAGGGTCGACAACGGGTTTTCTGCATTTACCTAAAGATTGTAGAGGTCCATATCCCACAGTATTATTTTGCGGTGGGTTAGATGGTCTTCAAAGCGATTATGTTAGCTTCTTCCGTGATTACCTTTCCTCTAAAGGTATTGCAATGTTAACACTGGATATGCCTGGAATTGGTTATTCAGTAAAACAAAAACTAACGGAAGATACATGCCAATTACAAGGTGAAGTTCTGAAACAACTTTCTGAAGTGCCTTGGATTGATCATACTCGCGTTGGTGTGATGGGCTTTCGTTTTGGCGGTAATATTGCTGTGCGATTGGCTTATATCTACCCAAAATTAATTAAAGGTGTTGTTGCTTTAGGTCCTTTGATCCATGCTTTCTTTACCCAAGCTGAATTGCAGAAAAAGATCCCTGTGATGTATCTTGATGTATTAGCAAGTCGCTTGGGGTTATGGAATATTGATGAGAATAATCTTCGATTATCGTTGAGCAGTTACTCTCTGAAAAACCAAGGCTTGATTGGGCGACGTATGCCCGTTCCTATGATGGGCGTTTACTGGAAAGGGGATGAAATGAGTCCTAAAGAGGATTCTCAGTTAATTGCTCGCTCCTCTATGGATGGTGATATTCTTGCTATCAATGAAAAACCGCTTTATGAAGGTTTAGAGCTAGCGTTACAAAAAAGTGCTGATTGGATCTATGACAAATTAATATAATTAATTATGAACAATAACTTGCTAATTACATTAGATTATATAACAGTAGAGTTTCTAAGGAGACTGAATTTATGACTTCATCTTTGAACCCTACCCGAGGTAAGTTATTAAAGCGTTTTGCTCAAATCGGCCCTTATATCCGAGAGCATCAATGCCAAGAGAACCAGTTCTTTTTTGACTGTTTAGCTGTTTGTGTAAATAAGAAAATCGTACCAGAAAAACGTGAGTTTTGGGGCTGGTGGATGGAATTAGAACGCAACAATGAACAGCTCATTTATCATTATCAGATTGGGCTATTCGATAAAAATGGTGATTGGATACATCAGAATATAAGTAAAAATGATGTTGTTGAATCAATCAATGAAACACTGATCCGTTTTCATCAATTTCTTAAAACGGCAGCGAGTGAATTAGATATGACACTTATGCCAGATGAAAAAATGAACAATTTTCCGCTCCCCATCCAGCCCTAATTTTGTGTTAGGGCAACTTTTCATAGATTTTGCGTTATGTCGGTTGGCATAACGCTTCTCTCCTGATAAAACTGTGTATTATCTTTTTAAATAATCAACAAGAATGGTAAATGTTATGAGTAGCAGCCAAACACTGGTTGTTAAATTAGGGACAAGTGTACTAACTGGTGGTTCACGACGTCTGGATCAGTCTCATATTGTTGAGCTGGTTCGCCAATGCGCTAAACAACACGAAAAAGGTCACCGGATTATTATTGTTACTTCTGGTGCAATTGCAGCAGGGCGTGAGTATTTGAATTATCCTGATTTGCCGGCAACTATTGCTTCAAAACAGTTGTTGGCCGCTGTAGGGCAAAGTGCCTTAATTCAAGTATGGAAACAGTTATTTGCTATCTATGGTATTCATATTGGTCAAATGCTATTAACGCGTGCTGATATTGAAGATAGAGAACGTTTCCTAAATGCGCGTGATACATTACATGCACTGTTAGATAACCATATTATCCCTGTTATCAATGAAAATGATGCTGTTGCTACCGCGGAAATTAAAGTGGGTGATAACGATAATTTATCAGCATTAGCTGCTATTTTAGGTGGCGCAGATAAACTGTTATTACTAACAGATATTGAAGGGCTTTATACGGCTGATCCGCGTAGTAATCCAGATGCTAAATTGATCCCCGAAGTTTTTGATATCAACGATAAATTACGCCAAATGGCTGGTGATAGCGTATCCGGCTTAGGTACGGGGGGCATGGCAACAAAACTGCAAGCAGCAACTGTTGCTGGGCGCGCGGGTATTGATGTTGTCATTGCAGCCGGTGTACAACCTGAAGTTATTGCTAAAGTTATCAATAATGAACCTGTTGGAACATTATTCCATGGCTTAAAAAGCCCATTAGAAGCGCGTAAACGGTGGATCTTTGGCGCGCCAATTGCTGGTGTGATTGTGGTTGATGAAGGAGCTGAAAAAGCAATTAAAGAAAAAGGTAGCTCCCTTTTACCAAAAGGTATCAAAGAAATTAAAGGCGATTTCTCTCGTGGGTGTGTTATCCGCGTTCAAAGTTTACAAGGTAAAGATCTTGCTCATGGTGTTGCCCATTATAATAGTGATGCACTGCGTTTAATAGCAGGACACCATTCACAAGAAATTAGTCAAATTTTAGGTTACGAGTATGGCAGTGTTGCTGTGCATCGTGACGATATGATTGTTAGCTAAGGAGCCTTCTGATGTTAGAACAAATGGGTAAATCTGCAAGAGAAGCCTCTTGGCATTTAGCTCAACTCTCAACAGAGCAAAAAAATCAGGCATTATTAGTTATGGCTGATTTATTAGAACAACATGAGGCCTCAATTCTTGCAGCGAATGAAAAAGATATGCAAGCAGCTCGTGAAGCCAATATTAATGCCGCTATGCTAGATCGTTTATTGCTGACTTCTGAACGTTTAAAAGCTATTGCTGATGATGTTCGACAAGTATGTCGCTTAGAAGATCCGGTGGGGCAAGTTATTGATGGCCGTATGTTAGACAGCGGTTTACGTTTAGAACGTCGCCGTGTGCCGTTAGGTGTTGTTGGCGTTATTTATGAAGCTCGCCCTAATGTTACAATTGATGTCGCTTCTTTATGTTTGAAAACAGGTAATGCTGCCATTCTTCGTGGTGGAAAAGAGACTCACCATACCAATCAAGCGGTAGTTGCCGTTATTCAACAAGCTTTAGAAAAATGTGGTATTCCTGCTGGTGCTATTCAGGCGATTAATAAGCCTGATCGTGAGTTAGTCGCTAAAATGCTAAAAATGGATGAGTATATTGATATGCTTATTCCGCGTGGTGGTGCAGGATTGCATAAACTTTGCCGTGAACAATCAACTATTCCAGTTATCACTGGCGGCATTGGTGTCTGTCATACTTTTGTAGATGAAAGTGCAGATTTAGAAAAAGCATTAACGGTTATCGTAAATGCAAAAGTACAACGCCCAAGCGCGTGTAACTCTTTAGAAACGCTCTTAGTACATGAAAATATTGCAGATCTATTTTTGCCACAGTTAAGTGATGCCATGGCTACTCAAAAGGTAACTTTGCATTCAAGTGAGAAAGCATTGGTAGGGCTGAAAAAAGGCAGAGCTACTGTAGTTGATGTGAAAGATGCTGATTATTGCGATGAATGGTTGTCACTTGATTTAAATGTAGAAGTAGTAAGTGGGTTAACGGAGGCAATTAGCCATATTCGCCGTTATGGTACCGCGCACTCTGACGCTATTTTAACACAATCTATCTCTAATGCTGATCGTTTTGTTCGCCAAGTTGATTCTGCTGCTGTGTATGTTAATGCAAGCACGCGTTTTACCGATGGTGGACAATTCGGTTTAGGTGCCGAAGTTGCTGTTAGTACACAGAAATTACATGCTAGAGGCCCAATGGGATTAGATGCCTTAACGACCTATAAATGGATTGGTTACGGCGATAATACAATTCGTAGCTAATTATTAAGATAATGAAATAAGCCATACTTTCTAAAGTGTGGCTTTATTTTTTTGTTACATCAGGTATGATATTTTATACTTTACAGTATGTAAACTTTTAATTACAACTCTGGAAGGGAACACACTATGGAGATAGTGCATTTTATGGAAAGTACAATTTACCTTATCGGACCTCGAGGTGCAGGGAAAACAACAGTAGGTAAAGCGCTTTCTCTCTCTTTAAATTATAGATTTATTGATACGGATTATTGGATAACCAAAAAATATCAACAAACTATATCTTCTATGGTGGAAGAGAAGGGTTGGGATTTCTTTCGTCAAATTGAATCAGAAGCACTAATCCAAGTAAGCCAACCTAACCAAGTTATTTCAACGGGGGGTGGTATGGTTTTAGCAGATAAAAATCGCGCTTATATGAAAACCTCGGGTGTTACAATTTATTTACAGGCCTCACTTGAAACATTAGTTGAACGTTTATCCCAAGATCCAAATGAAGCACAAAGACCTAGTTTGACAGGTAAAACATTAGTTTCAGAAATGCATGATGTTTTAATTAAGCGCGAACCTTTATACATGCAATGCGCAGATATTATTGTTGATGCTGGGTTATCTATTAATGAAATTATTGCGGTAATTCTCGCAAAACTTGCCAAATAATTAGGAAGTCGTCTGATATAAAGGACAAAACAGAGGTCATCTATTTTATTTTCATCACATCCTATTTATAGTAAGGCTAATTATAGCAAAATGAGATATGGATATGATGTTAATAGCGTTTTTTAAAACACTATTTAAGTTCTTATTTAGAATAAGAATTGAAGGACTTGTTAATCAGTTTTCCCAATATGAAAAATGTATAATTACACCAAATCATACTTCTTTTATTGATGGTATATTATTACGTTTATTCCTACCTATTAATCCTGTGTTTGCTGTTTATACTTCAGTGGCTTCTGCAAAAACGACAAGATGGTTAGGTCGTTATGCTGATATTGTACCTTTAGATCCCGCCAATCCAATGGCCGTGCGCCAGTTAGTTAAAGAAGTGGATAAAGGTCGTCCAATTGTGATTTTCCCAGAAGGAAGGATCACAGTAACAAATGGTTTGATGAAAATTTATGAAGGTGCTGCTTTTATTGCCGCAAAATCAGGCGCTAAAGTTGTTCCTGTTAGAATTGAAGGGGCTGAATTCAGCTATTTTTCACGAATACGTAAAAGTTTACGAGTAAAGTCTCAATTCTTTCCTAAAATCACTATCAAGGTGCTTCCTGCAGTTGATTTACCGATGCCAAAAGCTGAAAAATCTTCTGAGCGTCGCCGATTAGCGGGGGAAGCTATGCGTGACATCATGATGGAAGCCATCATGCAAACACGCCCTAATCTTACGTTGTATGAAGCATTTTTACAGGCAATGTCTCAATATGGCCGATTTAGTCCGCTAATTTCTGATATCAGCTTAAAAGAAGATTCTTATCAAGGGTTACTGAAAAAAACGTTAGGGCTCAGTCGTTTGATTGAACGCTACACAGAACCCAAAGAGCGTATAGGTTTACTGCTTCCAAATACAACAGTAACTGCGGCTGCACTATTAGGTGCAACAATGCGTCAACGTGTTGTTGCAATGCTCAACTACACGGCAGGTAGTTTAGGTGTACAAAATGCGATGAAAGCCGCATCAATCAAAACCATCTTTACATCACGCCAGTTTTTAGAAAAAGGGAATTTATTACATATTCCTGAGCAAACCCCTGAAGCTAATTGGGTTTACCTTGAAGATCTCAAAGATAGTGTGACGAGTGAAGATAAACGCTGGATCCTCAAACACCTTATTACGCCACATAAAGCGATGTTACCGCAAGATGCACATGATGCAGCCGTTATTCTATTTACATCAGGATCGGAAGGGACGCCTAAAGGCGTTGTTCACAGCCATTCGAGTTTACTGGCTAACGTTGAGCAAATTCGAGCTATTGCTGACTTTTCACCGAAAGATAAATTTATGTCAGCATTGCCGTTATTCCATGCATTTGGTTTAACAGCTTGCTTGTTAACTCCAATTTGTCTGGGAGCACGCGTTTTTCTTTATCCCAGCCCGTTACACTATCGAGTTATACCCGAATTAGTCTATGACCAAAACTGTACGGTGTTATTTGGGACATCAACCTTTTTAGGAAACTACGGAAAATTTGCTCATCCTTATGATTTTGCCCGAGTGAGATATGTGGTTGCTGGCGCTGAAAAACTCTCTGAATCAACTCGTGTTTTATGGCAAGAGAAATTTGGTATTCGTATTTTAGAAGGTTATGGTGTAACAGAATGCGCACCTGTTGTGTCAATCAACGTGCCTATGAGTGCCAAAACTCATACTGTAGGGCGTTTATTACCCGGCATGGAAGGGCGTTTAATTCCAATGAATGGCATTACTGATGGCGGTAGACTACAACTACGTGGTCCTAATGTAATGATGGGGTACTTACGCGTTGAATCCCCTGAAAAATTGGAAACCCCAGTCGCAGCTAATGCTGAAGGTATTGATGAGGAAGGTTGGTACGACACCGGTGATATTGTTGCTATCGATAGTGAAGGTTTCTATACAATTAAAGGACGGGTTAAACGCTTTGCAAAAATTGCAGGTGAAATGGTTTCTCTCGAAGGGGTTGAGCAACTTGCACGCAAAGCATCTCAAGGTGAGCATGCGGTTGTATCAATAAGTGATAAGCGCAGAGGTGAATCATTAGTTCTTTTTACAACAGATAAACAATTAGATCGTAGTGTACTATCAACACTGGCAAAATCTGAAGGTGTTGCCGAAATCGCTGTACCAAAAGACATTCGTTTTATCAAAGAGATTCCTGTATTAGGAAGTGGAAAAACGGATTTTGTTTCATTGAAGAAACTTGCTGAACAGGAAAATAATTAATGCCAGAGAATATTAGTCAGCCTCCTTTAATGAGTAGGGGAATGAAAGCGGTACTTTTGTCGCAATTTCTTTCTGCTTTTGCCGATAATGCCTTACTGTTTGCTATTCTTGCGCAGTTTAAATCATCACTGTATCCAGAGTGGAGTCAGCCTGTTTTACAGATGGTTTTTGTGCTGGCTTTTATTCTTTTAGCTCCTTTTGTAGGGCAGTTTGCTGATCGTAATCCTAAAGGTAGGGTAATGCTCAGTGGTAATCTGTTAAAATTTGTAGGCGCATTTCTTATTTGCGTTGGCTCTGATCCTTTCCTTGGCTATGCTCTCGTTGGAATTGGTGCCGCTGTTTATTCTCCTGCTAAATATGGCATCTTAGGTGAATTAACCGATGGCGAACGTTTAGTTAAAGCAAATGGTTTAATGGAAGCTTCTACAATTGCCGCTATTCTATTGGGATCTGTCATTGGTGGTTTACTATCAGATTGGAGCATTGTTTTTGCATTAGGTGTTTGTGCGGCAATGTATGGTTTAGCGGTATTTGTTAACTTTGGTATACCTAAATTATCAGCTGCTCAAATTGGTCGTGGTTGGAACATTAAAAGAATGTTTACACAGTTTCTTGAGGCTACACATACTTTATGGGCTGATAAAGAAAGTCGCTTTTCTTTAGTGGGAACCAGCATGTTTTGGGGGGCAGGAGTAACATTGCGCTTTTTACTTGTGCAGTGGGTACCTATTGCTTTAGGTATGACTGATAATACAACCCCAACAGTATTAAATGCGATGGTTGCGATTGGTATTGTGGTCGGTGCTGGATTAGCTGCTAAATTTGTGACTCTGAAAACAGTACGGCGCTGTATGCCTGCAGGTATTTTAATTGGTCTTGGTGTTGTTTATTTCTCATTACAAACTTCAATTATTCCATCCTACTTAATTCTCATTATCATCGGTGTTTTTGGTGGCTTCTTTGTCGTGCCATTGAATGCGTTATTACAAGACAAAGGAAAGCACAGTGTTGGTGCTGGTAATGCTATCGCAGTACAAAATCTCGGTGAAAATACAGCAATGTTATTAATGCTTGGTTTATTCTCATTGGTTACAAGCATTGGTGTATCTGTTGTTGCTATCGGAATAGGCTTTGGGGCTATTTTTGCCCTAGCAATTGGTGGTCTATGGTTATGGGATTGCACTAGGAAGAAATCTTAAACAGTGAGATTTATAATAGAGGTTAGATGAACCTTAATGATAAATTACGATGAAATGACCCGTCTAAGTATTGAAATGGGTAAAGTGTTACTTGAAAAGAAGCGTACGATAACAACAGCTGAATCTTGCACTGGCGGATGGATTGCGAAAGTTATCACTGATATTGCAGGAAGCTCTGAATATTATCAGCGTGGCTTTGTAACATATAGCAATGAAGCGAAGCATGAAATGATAGGTGTTGATGAGCAAACCTTGATTAAATACGGCGCTGTTAGCGAAGAAGTTGTTCTTCAGATGGCGAAAGGCGCACTTAGCGCTGCAAATGCAGATTTTGCTGTTTCAGTTAGTGGTATTGCAGGCCCTGGTGGTGGTAGTGAAGAAAAACCCGTTGGTTTAGTTTGGTTTGGCTTTGCAATGAAAACATCAACAGGTATTCAAGCTACGGCAACACACTGTATATTCAGTGGTTCTCGAGATCAAATAAGAGCTGAATCTGTTATTTTTTCTTTAAAATCAATTCTTAAAGAAATTATTAATAATTAACTTGATACTGTATGATTATACAGTATAATGAATTTCAACAAGCAAAATCATATACGTTTTAATGGTAGTGACTCATTTTTATGCTTCACTGCCCAGAGGGAGATAACATGGCTATTGATGAAAACAAGCAAAAAGCATTGGCCGCAGCACTTGGTCAAATTGAAAAGCAATTTGGTAAAGGGTCTATCATGCGTCTGGGCGAAGATCGTTCCATGAACGTTGAAACCATCTCTACGGGTTCTTTATCATTAGACGTTGCTTTAGGTGCTGGTGGTTTACCACGCGGGCGTATTGTTGAAATCTATGGCCCAGAATCTTCTGGTAAAACAACATTAACACTGCAAGTTATCGCTGCTGCTCAACGTGAAGGCAAGATTTGTGCATTCATCGATGCTGAGCACGCTTTAGACCCTATCTATGCTCAAAAACTAGGCGTAGATATTGATAACCTGCTCTGTTCTCAGCCTGATACTGGTGAACAAGCCCTAGAAATTTGTGATGCATTATCTCGTTCTGGTGCAGTTGATGTTATCGTTGTTGACTCCGTTGCAGCTTTAACACCAAAAGCAGAAATTGAAGGTGAGATTGGTGATTCACACGTTGGTTTAGCTGCTCGTATGATGAGTCAAGCTATGCGTAAGTTAGCGGGTAACTTGAAAAACTCCAACACCCTGCTTATTTTCATCAACCAAATTCGAATGAAAATCGGTGTTATGTTTGGTAATCCAGAAACCACAACAGGTGGTAATGCACTTAAATTCTACGCATCTGTTCGTTTAGATATTCGTCGTATCGGCTCTGTTAAAAACGGTGATGAAGTTGTTGGTAGTGAAACACGCGTTAAAGTGGTGAAAAACAAAATTGCAGCACCATTTAAACAAGCTGAATTCCAAATTATGTATGGTGAAGGCATCAATACCTTTGGCGAATTGATTGATTTAGGCGTTAAACACAAATTGGTAGAGAAAGCTGGTGCATGGTACAGCTACAATGGTGAGAAAATTGGTCAAGGTAAAGCCAACGCAACAACTTATCTAAAAGAACACCCTGAAATGTACAATGAGTTAAACACTAAACTTCGTGAAATGTTATTAAATCACGCAGGTGAATTTACTAGCGCAGCTGATTTTGCTAATGATAGTGATGACGCAGCAGATATTGAAGAAACAGAAAAATAATTTTTTACTAATGCCTAAATTGCACATTGAATGTATATTAAAACATATTACGATCATTGCAGTTGTTAACCATTAGCCAATTAATGTGATTTAACTCACTTAAAAAAGGAAGCTCTCAAATGGCTTCCTTTTTGTTATATGTTGTATCTTTTATTCAAAAGAGGATTAAAATTAGTCTTATTTTGTTTCCTTTCCATGAAAAATAGCCTTTAACACTACTTTATTTAATATAACGATATTTTTTACTAATTTGTTTTTGATAGTTATATGAAAATTTATATAGTGAAATTTTGGTGATATATCCTTACCAATAAAAAATAGAAATAAGAATCATTATTATAATTTGGTTGTACCAGATAATAAATAATTGACATATAAAGATAAATATCTTCAATATATTTGGATCTAATTTAAATTGTATTTAAAGGTTTGTTGAGATGTAAGGTGTATTTTGTAGTAATAAGTGCTTTTGTTTTAGTAGGTTATCACTATATCAATATATTTTTTAAGTAATGGCGCTTATGTATTTATTACTATTTGCCATGAGAAAAAGAGATTATGAAAGGAAAAAAACGTATAGCGAGTCATCTCATAAAAAAGCAGTAATAACAAATACTTTTTAATAATTACAAAATGAAAATACTTTAAGTTGCTAACATTTTCCAAGATAATTGCTCTTAAATAGAGAAAAGTCCCATTCTCAGATAACAATCCCACTTTCAGAAAAAAACTAGACGATTTACAATGTCAACACGAATAAGTTTATCGGGGGTTTTACTTCTGACAGAAGAAATTCTATCTTATCCCTACTTATGTATTCGTTGGCTAAGTAGAGGTAATAATAAACCTCCTCTAACTAGATTTCTAATTTCTGTTTTTCCAGCTTGATTTCGGGATAATTATGAGCAAAAGCACCGCTGAGATCCGTCAGGCGTTTCTCGACTTTTTTCATACTAAAGGACATCAAATAGTACCTAGCAGTTCTTTGGTTCCAAATAACGATCCAACATTGCTGTTTACAAACGCAGGGATGAACCAATTCAAAGATGTATTTCTTGGATTGGATAATAGACCTTATTCCCGAGCGACAACTGCGCAACGCTGTGTGCGCGCAGGTGGTAAACATAACGATTTAGAAAATGTGGGTTATACCGCTCGTCACCATACTTTTTTTGAAATGCTAGGTAATTTCAGTTTTGGTGACTATTTCAAACATGATGCAATCAATTTTGCTTGGGAATTATTAACAAGCGAAGAGTGGTTTAATTTACCTAAAGAAAGACTTTGGGTAACGGTATATGCCACAGATGATGAAGCTTATGATATTTGGAATAAAGAAATTGGTATTCCAGCAGAAAGAATTATCCGCATTGGTGATAATAAAGGTGCACCATTTGCATCAGATAACTTCTGGCAAATGGGGGATACAGGCCCTTGTGGACCTTGTACCGAAATATTTTATGATCATGGTGATCACATTTGGGGCGGACCTCCTGGATCACCAGAAGAGGATGGCGATCGCTATATTGAGATCTGGAATATCGTCTTCATGCAATTTAATCGTCAGTCAGATGGCACTATGGATCCACTGCCGAAACCATCTGTTGATACGGGAATGGGGTTAGAGCGTATTACTGCTGTTTTACAACATGTAAACTCTAACTATGACATTGATTTATTCCGTTCTTTAATTAAATCTGTTGCACAAGTGACTAATGCAACGGATTTAGAAAATAAATCATTACGCGTTATTGCCGATCATATTCGTTCTTGTTCATTCCTTGTCTGCGATGGCGTTATCCCTTCTAATGAAGGCCGTGGCTATGTTCTGCGTCGTATTATTCGTCGTGCAGTACGTCATGGTTATATGCTTGGCGCCAAAGATACCTTCTTCTATAAGTTAGTCGCTCCATTAATTGAAGTTATGGCAGAGGCAGGTGAAGAATTAAAACGTCAACAAGCTATCGTCGAAAAAGTATTAAAAACGGAAGAAGAGCAATTTGCTCGTACATTAGAACGCGGTCTTCAATTATTAGATGAAGAACTGGCTAACTTAACAGATGACATTCTTCCGGGTGAAACCGCTTTCCGTCTTTATGATACATATGGTTTTCCTCTTGATTTAACTGCCGATGTTTGTCGTGAAAGAAATATCAAGGTTGATGAAAATGGCTTCGATGTCGCGATGGAAGAGCAACGTAAACGTGCGCGTGAATCTAGTGGTTTTGGTACTGACTATAATAGTCTAATCAAAGTGGATAGCCGTAGTGAGTTCTCTGGTTATGATCATGATGAACAACAGGGCACAATCACCGCTATTTTCCATAACGGACAATCAGTCACTGAATTGAAAGCCGGCGAAGAAGGTATTATCTTCTTAAATAAAACCGCATTTTATGCAGAGTCTGGTGGACAAGTTGGTGATAAAGGTGTTTTAACTGGTAAAGATAGCCTGTTTGAAGTCACAGATACGCAAAAATACGGTAAAGCGATTGGTCATATTGGTAAAGTTAACGTAGGGTCATTTATTGTTAACCATAAAATTAATGCCACTATCGATATTGCTCGCCGTGATGCTATTCGTTTAAATCACTCTGCGACGCACTTATTACATGCCGCATTGCGCCAAGTTCTGGGTACGCATGTTACTCAAAAAGGCTCCTTGGTTAACGATAAATATCTGCGTTTTGACTTTTCTCATTTTGAAGCAGTTAAGCCAGAACAATTACGAGAAATTGAAGATATTGTCAATGCGCAAATCCGACTTAACTCACCAGTTGTCACTGAGTTAATGGATCTTGAAGATGCGAAAGAAAAAGGTGCGATGGCACTCTTTGGTGAAAAATACGACGAACGAGTTCGTGTTTTAACAATGGGTGACTTCTCTACTGAACTTTGTGGTGGTACTCACGCTTCTAGAACGGGGGATATTGGTTTATTCCGCATTGTCAGTGAGTCAGGCACTGCTGCTGGTATTCGTCGTATTGAGGCAATTACTGGTATTGCAGCAATTGAGAGTATTCATGAACAATCAGATCTTATCTCTCTTGTTGCACAAGTTCTAAAAAGCGATGGTACAAACTTGGTCGAAAGAATCAAAACAGTCCAAGAAAAATATCGTTTATTAGAAAAAGAACTCCAACAACTAAAAGATCAGCAAGCTGCTCAAGAGAGTTCCTCTTTAGGTAGTCAGGCTAAAAATGTGAAAGGTATCAAACTTTTAGTTCGTGAGCTTAATGGTGTTGAGCCAAAAATGTTAAGAACAATGGTTGACGATTTAAAAAATCAATTAGGTTCTGCAATTATTGTGCTTTCCACTATTTCTGATGGTAAAGTGAGCTTAATTGTTGGGGTCACTAAAGATTTAACTGCTAAAGTTAAAGCAGGTGAGTTAATTAGTTTTGTAGCACAGCAAATCGGTGGTAAAGGTGGCGGTCGCCCTGATATGGCTCAAGCTGGTGGTACTGATATTGACGCTTTACCTGCGGCTTTGGCAAGTGTTGACGAGTGGGTTGAATCGCATCTGTAAGCGATAATAACCTGAAAAAAAGGCGCTATTCCTGATTTATAGGGATAACGCCTTATTGAGATATTGATAATCCGTTAAATAATCAATCACTAAATTTATATTTTGTTATGAAGTATAAGTTACTTGTGATAAATAATGATTATACGAATTGACAATGTATGATGGATAATGGCCGGGAAATTCTAGAGACCCGACTCTTGTAAATTTTCAAGGAGCAAAGAATGCTTATTCTAACTCGTCGAGTTGGTGAAACGCTTATGATAGGCGATGATGTGACCGTAACCGTTTTAGGGGTTAAAGGTAATCAGGTACGGATTGGCGTAAACGCACCTAAAGAAGTATCTGTCCATCGTGAAGAGATCTATCAACGAATTCAGGCCGAGAAAACTCAGCCTACTGATAACTACTAAATAATTCCTATTTTAGTTAGTCACAATTCATTCGTAAGCGTCCACACTTTTGCCGGGTTTGGGCGCTTTTCTCTTTATAAGACGTTTGATTCCCTTCTTTGTTCCTATCTTCTCTTTCCTTGAACTGTATTTATTATTGCACTATCCGTTTATTCTGATTGACAGAATTGAAAGTCTTTTTACCTCTAATAATTCGATTCATAATAATTTGATGTGCGAATGAATTTATTAACTAAGAGAATAAAATACTTGAATGATTTTTCATCAGCGATATCATTGTGTTCAGGACTTTTTTAGCCAATCTTGCTGATAAACGCATCAGTTTGTTTGTGAAGTGTTCAAACAAACGTATATTCGTAAAAAGTTGAGAAAAATCGTTTGACTTCTTAGGCTGAGAAAGTAATATGTGCGCCACACAGAGACGAGATGTTCAGTAAGAACTTCTTCGAGTGGTTCTAAATATGGTGAGATGGCCGAGAGGCTGAAGGCGCTCCCCTGCTAAGGGAGTATGCGGTCAAAAGCTGCATCGAGGGTTCGAATCCCTCTCTCACCGCCATTTAGATTTGCATCCTTAGCTCAGCTGGATAGAGTACTCGGCTACGAACCGAGCGGTCGGAGGTTCGAATCCTCCAGGATGCACCATCTTTTATTAGATAACTTAGTTTAATTATTTCTAGCAAAAACGTCAGACCTGCATCCTTAGCTCAGCTGGATAGAGTACTCGGCTACGAACCGAGCGGTCGGAGGTTCGAATCCTCCAGGATGCACCATATTCCAACCCCATGATTAATGTATGGGGTTTTTATTTTGGTGCAAATGGTGAATAATTTGCATTAAAAGCGTAAAGTATTAAAACGGCGCATCCTTAGCTCAGCTGGATAGAGTACTCGGCTACGAACCGAGCGGTCGGAGGTTCGAATCCTCCAGGATGCACCATATTCCAACACCATGATTACTGTATGGGGTTTTTATTTTGGTGCAAATGATGAATAATTTGCATTAAAAGCGTAAAGTATTAAAACGGCGCATCCTTAGCTCAGCTGGATAGAGTACTCGGCTACGAACCGAGCGGTCGGAGGTTCGAATCCTCCAGGATGCACCATCTCATTACTCAGATTGCTAATTGCAATATGAACAGCTAGAAAATAACTACGATGCATCCTTAGCTCAGCTGGATAGAGTACTCGGCTACGAACCGAGCGGTCGGAGGTTCGAATCCTCCAGGATGCACCATCTTTTATTAGATAACTTAGTTTAATTATTTCTAGCAAAAACGTCAGACCTGCATCCTTAGCTCAGCTGGATAGAGTACTCGGCTACGAACCGAGCGGTCGGAGGTTCGAATCCTCCAGGATGCACCATCTTTTATTAGATTACTTAGTTTAATTATTTCTAGCAAAAACGTCAGCCCTGCATCCTTAGCTCAGCTGGATAGAGTACTCGGCTACGAACCGAGCGGTCGGAGGTTCGAATCCTCCAGGATGCACCATATTAAAAGCCCCGCAATAGCGGGGCTTTTTGCTTTCTACTATTCTATTATTTTGCATAAATAACGTTTTTGTTTAGCACCAACTAACAATGCTAACATCATCTAATAAGCGACAATTTAGTGACTTTGCGATAAAGTAACTCCTATCTATTTACTAACATCAATCAACGCGGGAGGTCACCTTTGATCCCGGACGTATCAAAAGCGCTTTCTTGGTTAGAAGCACACCCTAAAGTTTTATGTGGCATCCACCGTGGTATAGAGCGTGAAACTTTAAGAGTTACGCCAGAAGGCAATTTAGCATCAACAGAGCATCCTATTTCATTAGGTAAATCATTAACTCATAAATGGATCACAACTGATTTTGCTGAGTCTTTATTAGAATTTATTACACCTGTTGATGACAACATTGCACATACCTTGCATTTTTTAGGTGATTTACATCGCTATACAGCTCGTCACTTAGATAATGAACGTATGTGGCCTATGAGTATGCCTTGCTTTATTGAAGCGGAAGATAAGATTACGCTGGCTCAATTTGGCACATCGAATGTTGGGCGTTTTAAAACACTCTATCGCGAAGGGCTTAAAAATCGTTATGGTGCATTAATGCAAACCATTTCAGGTGTGCATTACAACTTCTCATTACCTATCGAATTTTGGCAAGCATGGGCAAATGTAAAAGATGAAGAGAGTGGAAAAGAGGCGATTTCTGATGGTTACTTACGTCTTATTCGTAACTACTATCGCTTTGGTTGGATCATTCCATTTTTCTTTGGTGCATCACCAGCAATTTGTGGATCTTTCTTAAAAGGAAGAGAAACAAATTTACCATTTGAAAGTACGCTTAAGGGGGCGAAGTATTTACCTTATGCAACTTCATTACGTTTAAGCGATTTAGGGTATACCAATAAATCTCAAAGCGATTTAGATATCACCTTTAATCATCTTGAAACTTATGTCAAAGGGCTCAAAAAAGCGATTCATAAGCCTTCAGAAGAGTTTGCTAAATTAGGTGTTAAGAAAAACGGTGAGTATATTCAGTTAAACACCAATGTGTTGCAGATTGAAAATGAACTCTATGCACCTATTCGTCCTAAACGTGTGGTTAAGGGGGATGAATCGCCTTCTGATGCGTTATTACGTGGTGGTATTGAATATATCGAAGTTCGTTCACTTGATATCAATCCATTTACCCCTATTGGTGTTGACGAAACACAAATTCGCTTCCTTGATTTATTCCTGATTTGGTGTGTATTAGCTGATGCTCCAGAAATGGATGCTTCTGAATTAGCGTGCTGCCGTTCAAATTGGAATAACGTTATTCTAGAAGGGCGTAAGCCAGGTCAAGTTATTGGAATGGGTTGTGGCGAAAGAAAAGAGCCATTAGCGCAAGTAGGTAAAGCCTTATTTGCTGATTTAGCACGTGTTGCTAATGTTCTTGATTGTTGTTCAGGCACTAAATATATGGAAGTTTGTGTTAAGTTAGAAGAAATGTTCGATAATCCTGAATTAACTTTTTCAGGCAGACTTTTAGACAAAATTAAAACACAAGGCATTGGTGGTTTTGGCTTGTCTTTGGCTGAAGAATATTACCAAGAATTAATTAAAACACCTTATGAAACGTTAACTGATGAAGCTTTTGAACATGAGAGAATTTCATCCATAAAACGTCAAGAAGAGTTAGAAAAGAGTGATACCATTTCTTTTGATGAGTATTTGAAGATCCATGCGGGGACTAACACCGATAATGTGGCTTCCTAAACTTAGATAGAAAAAAGCCACACTAAGATTTGTGTGGCTAAAAAATTCTATAGAGAAATAGGGATGATAACATTTTGCGCGTATTCGTTACTAAGACCGTGCTACTTGTAGAAAGTTTCATTTTTTCTTAAAAATATTTAAATTTTTCTTAGGAGGTTTTTTATGCCTTTATTGGATAGCTTTACTGTTGACCATACGCGTATGTCAGCACCTGCTGTACGCGTTGCTAAGACCATGAAAACGCCATCGGGTGATACTATTACGGTATTTGATTTACGTTTTACGGTACCAAATAAAAAAGCCATGCCTGAGAAAGGAATTCATACTCTAGAGCATCTGTTTGCTGGATTTATGCGTAATCATCTTAACGGTAGTGGTGTTGAGATAATTGATATTTCCCCAATGGGATGCCGTACAGGATTCTACATGAGCTTAATTGGGCAACCTGAAGAGCAACGTGTAGCGAATGCATGGAAAGCCGCAATGGAAGATGTTTTGAAAGTAAAAGATCAAAACCATATCCCAGAACTAAATGTGTACCAATGTGGTACCTATGAAATGCATTCGCTGACAGAAGCACAAGATATCGCACGTGATATTTTATCTCATAGCATTGGTATTAATCATAACGATGAATTAGCGTTGCCTGAAGAGACTTTAAAAGAGTTACATATCTAAGTAATCGCTAATTTATAATATTAGGGGATAATAGATCAGGAAATTCGCATTCTGATTTATTGTCTCTTTTTTATTTGCAGGCGTGAAGAATATGTCGCTGATTATTCTTATCAACCAGCATTAAACTTAGTTATGTGGGTCAAAAATCATGGTTTTTATTCTGATTATCAACAAGTAAAGCCAGCCAAACTAGTACAAGAGCAAGCGATAGAGCCTTTCTATATGAAATCTGCCAGAGAGTTTGATTTTCGTAATAGCAAATTACGATTTAAGTTAGGATAAACAGCAAAAATAAGCGCCTTTTAAGGCTAAGGCGCTTATTTCTTTTTACTAATGATGTGGGATTGAAAGATGGCGAATTAACGCCTTTTTGATGACGTTATCCTGAACTTCAAGTATTTCAAATTCATAGTCACTCACAGTTATTTTATTACCTACAACAGGTAAGTCACCTAACTCTTCAATAATAACGCCGTTGATCGTTCGAGCTTCATCTTCAGGTAAATGCCAACCGAAAGCTTTATTGATATCTCGAATATTTGTCGTACCATCAACTAATAATGAACCGTCTTTTTGAGGAATAACTTCTTCAGCTAAAGATGGGGACATCGAAGTAGTAAAGTCACCAACAATCTCTTCAAGAATATCTTCAACGGTTACTAAACCTTGAATTTCACCATATTCATCAACCACAATCCCCGCTTTTTCATTGTTACGTTGGAAATTGACGAGCTGTAGGTTTAATGGTGTGCTTTCTGGAATAAAGTAAATTTTATCGGCAGCTTTCATCAGAATTTGTTTGGTAAATTCTTTTTTCTCGGTCATTAAGCGATAAGCTTCTCGTACTCGTAACATACCAATCGCATCGTCTAAAGTATCACGATAAAGCACAATCCGACCGTGAGGAGAATGAGTTAACTGTCTTACGATAGATTTCCATTCATCATTGACATCGATACCAAAAATTTCATTTCTTGGCACCATAATATCGCCAATCGTCACTTTTTCTAAATCTAAAATCGACAGCAACATATTCTGATTTCTTTGCGAAAGTTTTGATTTAGATTCATGAACGATAGTTCTTAACTCTTCTTTTGAGACTGCATTCCCTTGTATTACTGGAGATTTGATACCAAAAATGCGCATTAATATTAATGTGAGTTTATTAAAAAACCAAACAATAGGTAGCATCAATTTTTGTAAAGGAGAAAGAATTACACTGCTTGGATAAGCAAAACGCTCTGGATAAAGTGCTGCGATTGATTTTGGGAGCACTTCAGCAAAAATAAGGATAATAAAGGTCAGTACACCCGTAGCTATTGCTACGCCTGCATCACCATATAAACGCATACCGACAATGGTAGCTAGCGCAGACGCAACAATATTAATCAGATTATTGCCAATCAATACTAAACTAATCAATCTGTCAGGACGTTGTAATAATTTTTCTACACGTTTTGCAGAGCGATTTCCTTGTTTCGCAGCATGACGGAGACGATAGCGATTAATCGTCATCATACTGGTTTCAGTCCCAGAAAAATAAGCTGAGGCAATAATCATACAGACAAGTATGATAATGAGCGTAGTTGTCGACACATGCTCCAAAATTGAGATCCTTTTGCAACCCTAAAATAGAAAATTAATTAAGTACTAACTCTTGTAATAAACGATTACCAAAAAAAGCTAATGTCAAAATAAGAGCGCCAATTAAATTAAAAATAATGACTTTCTTTCCTCTCCAGCCTTCTCGGAAATGTCCCCATAATAAAATGATGTAAACAAACCAAGCAATGATAGAGAAAATAGATTTATGGATGTTTTCTTTACCAAAAATATTATCCATATACACCAAACCTGTACATAAGGTCAGTGTCAGTAATACCACACCCACTTGTGTGATATGAAACATTTTACGCTCAATTGACATTAATGGTGGCATTTGAGGTGAGAATTTTAGTTTCTTATTTTTTAGTTGATAGTCGAGCCAACTAAGTTGTAATGCATATAAGGCGGCTATTAACAGAGTGGCATAGCTTAATAACGCCAATCCAATGTGAATAAAGAGTGATGTGCTACTTTCAAGATGTGTAACAAATTCACCCGGCATCAGTGCTGCAATAACAAGATTGACTATTGCGAAACAATAAACAATAGGCAGTAAGAACCATGCACGACCACGAGAAGCCACAATCGTCATGATAACGCAGACCATTAGGCTAACAATTGCACCTAGATTAGTGAGTGAAAGATTCTGTCCACTGTGAGGACGGAAAATTAAAAATTTTAATGAGATGGCATGTGCAACAAGTGCAATTACCGCAAATAGCAGAGCTAATCCGCGGTATCCATTCTGCTCTTTTCGTAACAGACCGGGTAAAAACATTACCAGACTGAGTAAATAAGCGCAGACAGCGACGATAGAGATTGATATAACGGGCATAGTTTCGCTTACATATATTGTTTGAATAACTTCCTAGTATAGCGCTAGGAGCATACGGCTCCAACTATTGAAGTCATTAAGCTTAAATCTCTATGCAGAGATCCGCGAGTCATCGTGATATAATCGGTGGCATACATGACCGATAAGCCCAACTTTAACACTGAGCTAAGATAATGTTTGAGAATTTAAGTGACAGACTATCGCGCACATTGCGCAATATAAGCGGTCGAGGAAGACTGACCGAAGAAAACATTAAAGAGACACTGCGTGAAGTGCGTATGGCTTTATTAGAAGCTGACGTTGCCTTACCCGTGGTTCGTGATTTTATTGCGCGCGTCAAAGAGAGCGCAGTAGGGCATGAAGTTAACAAAAGCCTGACACCGGGTCAGGAGTTTGTGAAGATTGTTCAAAATGAACTCGTCAATGCGATGGGGGAAGTGAATACTGACCTTGACCTATCAGCACAACCGCCAGCTGTTGTGTTAATGGCTGGTTTACAAGGTGCAGGTAAAACAACCAGTGTCGCAAAATTAGGTAAATTCTTAAAAGAGAAAAAGAAGAAAAAAGTTCTTGTTGTTTCTGCTGACGTTTACCGTCCAGCAGCGATTAAACAGCTTGAAACGTTAGCCGAAACGGTTGGCATTGATTTCTTTCCTTCGACTGTTCAAGAAAATCCAGTCACAATTGCAAGTAATGCATTAAAACATGCGCAACTTCAATTCTATGATGTATTGCTGGTGGATACAGCAGGTCGTTTACACGTAGATGAAGGCATGATGGAAGAGATCCAACTTCTCCATAAAGCCATTAATCCTGTGGAAACCTTATTTGTTGTTGACGCCATGACGGGTCAAGATGCGGCAAATACAGCAAAAGCATTTAATGAAGCATTGCCATTAACCGGGGTTGTATTAACCAAAGTTGATGGTGATGCGCGTGGTGGGGCGGCATTATCAATTCGCCATATCACGGGTAAGCCAATTAAATTCCTCGGTGTTGGGGAAAAAACAGAAGCTTTAGAACCTTTTCACCCAGATCGTATCGCCTCCCGCATTTTAGGCATGGGTGATGTTCTGTCTTTAATTGAAGATATTGAAAGCAAAGTTGATAGAGCACAAGCTGAAAAGTTAGCGACAAAACTTAAAAAAGGTGATGGCTTTGATTTAAATGATTTCTTAGATCAATTAAAGCAAATGAAGAACATGGGCGGCATGGCAAGTATGCTAAGCAAAATGCCGGGTATGTCTCAGGTGCCAGATGCAGTGAAATCACAAATGGATGATTCAATTTTAGTGAAAATGGAAGCGATTATTAATTCCATGACTAAAAAAGAACGCCAAAAACCGGAAATCATTAAAGGTTCCAGAAAACGCCGTATTGCTACAGGTTCTGGAACACAAGTGCAAGACGTCAACCGTTTATTAAAACAGTTTGATGATATGCAACGTATGATGAAAAAAATGAAAAAAGGTGGCATGGCTAAGATGATGCGTAGCATGAAAGGTATGATGCCACCTGGATTCCCTGGCCGATAAAATCAAAAAGCTGGAAAAAAAACGTGCTTTGGATTGCTTTTTTCGCCAAAGTGAGTAAACTTTTCGGGCTTTTTATATGACAACCGGACTCCGTTCCTCGATGGCGTCTGGTTGTTTTATTAACTAATGAGGATGTTATGGTAACAATTCGTTTAGCTCGTGGCGGCGCAAAAAAGCGTCCGTTTTATCAAGTAGTAGTAACCGATAGCCGCAATGCGCGTGATGGTCGTTTTATTGAACGCGTAGGCTTTTATAACCCACTGGCAACCGGTAATGCAGAAGAATTACGTTTAGACGTAGACCGTGTTGAACACTGGGTTGCTCAAGGCGCAACTGTTTCAGAACGTGTTGCTGGCCTGATCAAATCAGCGAAGAAAAGCGCTTAATCTGTCGCGGTGGTAACAATGAGCGAACAAAAAACCTTAAAAGAGCCTGTAGAACCTATTGTTATGGGTAAGTTGGGCTCACCTTACGGGATCCGTGGTTGGCTCAGAGTTTTTTCTTCCACCGAACACGCCGAAAACATTTTTGAATATCAACCGTGGTTTATTCAGCGTCATGGACAGTGGGAAACCATTGAAATTGAAAGTTGGAAACATCACAACCAAGATATTATCGTCAAGCTAAAAGGTATTGATGACAGAGATGCGGCTAACTTCCTGACTAATTTTGAAATTGTCGTGAATGCTTCGCAACTTCCAGAACTTGAAGGTGAATATTACTGGAAAGATCTGATGGGTTGCCATGTGGAAACGGACAAAGGCTACGATCTGGGTGTCGTTACAGACATGATGGAAACGGGCTCAAATGATGTCATGGTGATTAAAGCGAATCTGAAAGATGCGTTCGGTATCGGGGAACGGTTAGTTCCGTTTCTTGATGGGCAGGTTATCAAGAAAGTCGATCTCTCAGCGAAAAAAATTATCGTTGATTGGGATCCTGGTTTTTAGATTATCCGGTTAACGGTTCTCAATAGTGGGACACTAAAATGTGGATTGGGGTAATTAGCCTATTTCCAGAAATGTTCCGCTCTATAACCGAGTACGGGGTGACTGGTCGGGCAGTGAAGCATGGTCTGCTCAATGTAGAATGTTGGAATCCCCGAGATTTTACATACGACAGACACAATACTGTTGATGATCGTCCATATGGCGGTGGTCCTGGTATGTTGATGATGGTTCAACCTTTAAGGGAAGCTATTCATCAAGCAAAAGCTGCGGCAGGTGATGGAGCAAAGGTGATTTATTTATCACCTCAGGGACGCAAACTCGATCAACAAGGAGTTTGTGAACTGGCAACAAATGAGAAGTTAATTCTGGTTTGTGGTCGGTATGAAGGTATAGATGAGCGCGTCATTCAGACTGAAATCGATGAAGAGTGGTCTGTTGGTGATTACGTATTAAGTGGTGGGGAACTACCTGCCATGATAATGATAGATGCAGTAGCGCGTTTTGTTCCGGGGGTTCTCGGACACGCAGCCTCTGCGAAAGAAGATTCTTTTGCTGAAGGTTTACTTGATCATCCTCACTATACTCGCCCAGAGGTTTTAGATGGTATGGAAGTTCCGGCTGTTTTACTGTCAGGAAACCATGCACATATTAATCGCTGGCGTATGAAACAATCACTGGGTCGAACCTGGCTAAGAAGACCTGAGCTTCTGGAAAGCCTAGCTCTGACTGACGAGCAAAGAGTGCTGTTAACAGAGTTCCAACGGGAACATCTGTCAGGAACAGCAGAGTAAGTCTGACACAAGATGTCATTAATATCAGTTTACCTAGGGTAAGAGAATTATTATGAGCAATATTATTAAACAAATCGAACAAGAACAGATGAAGCAAGATGTTCCTTCATTCCGTCCTGGTGATACTTTAGAAATTAAAGTATGGGTTGTTGAAGGTTCTAAAAAACGTCTGCAGGCATTCGAGGGCGTGGTTATCGCTATTCGTAACCGCGGTCTGCACTCTGCATTCACTGTTCGTAAAATTTCTAATGGCGAAGGTGTTGAGCGTGTATTCCAAACTCACTCTCCAGTCGTAGATAGCATCACTGTGAAACGTCGTGGTGCGGTTCGTCAAGCTAAACTGTACTACCTGCGTGAGCGTTCAGGTAAGGCTGCTCGTATCAAAGAGCGTCTTAACGCTAAATAATACGCTTTCGCACATCCGAAAGTTATTGTTAAAAGGTCAGCATTTGCTGACCTTTTTTTATATCTCACGATGTTGAAAATATTGTTTGTGAGTTTTTCATCTCTGTTGCCTCTATATTCCTATCTTATTTATTATTCTTATATTGAGATTCATTAAAAGATAAGCTGTAAATATATTATTACAGTTCGGTGTTTTGGTTCAATGTTGATCACATTATCTTTATTCTATTTTTTTATTGTAACTTATTGTTATCTATCGCTTATTTTTGATAATCATCTTTTATGTAATCATATGTTTACAGGTTTATCAAAAATGTCAAAAATATGGATTGATTTCTTTACATTGCATGTTATCTTATCTTTCAGACACACAAAAATCACAATGACAGATATAAAAAGGTAAAGATTATGATCATGCAAAAAGACGCACTCAATAATGTGAATATCAGCGAAGAGCTGGTTTTAATTACTCCAGAAGAGTTAAAACAAAAATACCCATTGAGTCGCAATGATCTGCATGCCATTGCTCAGTCACGTCAAACAATTTCTGAAATTGTCCAACGTCGTGATCCTCGCTTACTCGTGGTATGTGGGCCTTGTTCCATTCATGATATTGATGTTGCGTTAGATTACGCAAAACGTCTGAAAGTCTTAGCCTCTGAATTAAGTGATAGCCTGTACATTGTGATGCGTGTCTACTTTGAAAAACCTCGTACTACTGTTGGCTGGAAAGGTTTAATCAGCGATCCGTTTATGGATGGTAGTTTTGAAATGGAAAAAGGATTACATATTGCCCGTAAGTTATTGACTGAACTAGTGCAATTAGGTTTGCCTTTAGCAACAGAAGCGTTAGATCCTAACAATCCACAATACTTAGGTGATTTATTTAGTTGGTCTGCTATTGGAGCCAGAACAACAGAATCTCAGACTCACCGTGAAATGGCATCGGGGCTTTCAATGCCAGTTGGATTTAAAAATGGTACAGATGGTAATCTAGATACTGCAATTAACGCGATGAAAGCGGCTTCTATGCCACATCGATTTATGGGAATTAATCAATCAGGGCAGGTTTGTTTATTGCAAACACAAGGTAACCCAGATGGTCATGTGATTTTACGTGGTGGTAAAACACCAAATTATCATGAAGAAGATGTTGCTCAGTGTGAAGTTCAGATGGTAAAAGCTGGATTAAAACCATCATTAATGATTGATTGTAGCCATGGTAATTCTAATAAAGATTTCCGTCGTCAAACGGCGGTAGTTGATTCAGTGATTGAGCAAATTACTAAAGGTAATGAATCTATCACTGGTATTATGTTAGAAAGTCACATTAATGAAGGCAATCAATCGTCAGAGCAGCCTCGCAGTGAAATGAAATACGGTGTCTCAGTAACAGATGCATGTATTAGTTGGGAAACAACGGAATCAGTGTTAAGAAATTTACATGCTCAACTATCCCCGATTCTGGCTCAGCGTGAAGCACAGTTAAAAAAAGTTAGTTAATCATAAATAAAAAGAGGCAAGCATAGATGGCTGAAGAATTACAAAATTTGCGTGAGCAAATTGATCAGGTAGATAAATCACTGCTTTCTTTACTCGCAAAAAGAATGCAACTGGTAGCTGAAGTGGGAGAAGTTAAAAACCGTTATGGCTTACCGATTTATGCACCTGATAGAGAGGCCTCTATGCTTGCTTCTCGTCGTAATGATGCTCAAATGATGGGGATTTCCCCAGATTTGATTGAAGATGTGTTACGCCGAGTAATGCGAGAATCCTATACTAAAGAGAATGATAAGGGATTTAAAACGCTTAATCCTCAATTGGGTAAAATCGTTATTGTGGGCGGAAATGGGAAAATGGGTAAACTATTTTCTCGTTTGTTTACACTCTCTGGTTATCAAGTTGAAAGCTTAGAAGCTGATGAATGGCAAACTAAATCACCTGCTATTTTTGATAATGCAGGAATGGTAATAATTAGTGTACCTATCCATTTAACTGTTGAGGTTATTGAGACGCTTCCTCCTTTACCTGAAAGTTGTTTGTTAGTAGATCTCGCTTCTATTAAAAAACAACCTTTAGACGCAATGTTAAAAGCACATAGTGGGCCAGTTTTAGGTCTTCATCCAATGTTTGGCCCTGATGTGCCCAGTTTAGCAAAGCAGGTTGTGGCTTATTGTGAAGGACGAAATCATCAAAAATTTGAATGGTTGTTAGAGCAATTAATGGTATGGGGAGCAAGAATTGAGGCGATTACGCCGGAAGAGCATGATAAAAATATGAGTTTTATTCAAGCACTTCGACACTTTACAACCTTTGCTTACGGCCAGCATTTAGCAAAAGAAAAAGTTGATTTAGCCAGTTTACTGCGGCTTTCATCTCCTATTTACCGGTTAGAATTGGCAATGATAGGGCGCCTATTTGCTCAGGATCCACAACTTTATGCTGATATTATTTTGTCATCGAAAGAGAATATTGAATTAATTCGTCGATATCATCAGTCATTAGGTCAAGCTATCGATTTATTAGATATAAATGCAAAGAGTGAATTTGTTCATTCGTTTAATAACGTGAGTTATTGGTTTGGTGATTATGCTTCTCAATTTATGAAAGAAAGTGGAATCTTATTACAAAAAGCAAATGATAGCCGAATATAATTTAAAGCTTCATTTTATAAAAAAACAGTCAATTAATTGTGTGAAGTGAACTGACCCTAGTTTATTGGACTGTTTAAATTAGTTAGATAAAGACTGAGTTCGGTATTGAACTGGACTCAGTCCTTTTAATTTTATCTTGATCCTTTCAGTATTGTAATACTTGATATATTCATAAAGTTCTTCTTCTAATTCATCTACATCTCTAAATTATTTAGTATAAAAATATTCTGTTTTTAATATGCCAAAAAATTCTCTATTACTGCATTATCTAATAATCCTTAGGATTAGGACATGGGCTAACAGTACAATGAAGCTGGTTTATCGAACTTACTGTTACTTCAGAATAAGAACTTTGTGATGCATAAGCATTTGCTGTGAAAAAAATAAAAATTACATTTAAAATCAATAATATAAATTTATTCATATAATCATCCTATTTATGCTTAAAGCATAATTCTATTTTATCTAACAACCTCTCTGGTATTTCATAAGAAGTAAAACAATCATGTATACGTTATATCGGAAAAGTAAGTGATTAAACTTCTATTTTTAATGGGATTTTAATGTTTTTTGATAATTGGAAATTATTAATTTTTATATACAGTAATGTCTTGTTATTTAATTGTTATTACTTGGTTTAATTACATAATAATTAATGTTCAATATTGTCTCTTCGTTAAAAGTTATTTGTTGATGAGATCTTAAAACTGAATGAAATTGAAAGGTATTATGTAAACTATAACAATGATCAAAAAAATGATTATAACAATTATCGTAAATTATATTTTATAGACTCTTTTTTTTGCAAGAAGTGCTAAAAATTCAATTGTATTATTTTTTATTTATATTCCGACGTGTTTTTCAAGGGGTAATTTATGGATTTTTTAATACAACTCGCCATTATATTAGTGTGTCTATTTTATGGGGCTAGGAAGGGCGGAATTGCATTAGGTTTATTAGGTGGTGTAGGTCTAGTTATTTTAGTTTTTGTTTTTAATCTCCCTCCGGGAAAACCACCTGTTGATGTAATGTTAGTTATTATTGCCGTTGTTTCTGCATCAGCAACATTACAAGCATCTGGTGGATTAGATGTTATGTTGCAAATAGCAGAAAAATTATTACGAAAAAATCCCAAATATATTTCTATTGTTGCACCACTCGTAACTTGTACTCTTACAATATTATGTGGTACTGGGCATGTTGTTTATACTATATTGCCAATTATCTATGATGTGTCGATAAAAAATAATATTCGCCCTGAAAGACCAATGGCAGCAAGTACAATCGGCTCGCAAATGGGGATTATTGCAAGCCCCGTTTCCGTTGCCGTTGTTACATTAGTCGCAATGCTCGGTGATGTGACTTTTAATGGTAAACACCTTGAATTTTTAGATTTATTGGCAATTACTATACCTTCTACTTTTATCGGTATTTTAGCCATTGGTATCTTTAGCTGGTTTAGAGGAAAAGACTTAGATAAAGACCAACGTTTCCAAGAGTTTGTTTCAGTTCCTGAAAACCATGATTATGTTTATGGAGATACAGCGACACTTCTAGATAAAAAGCTCCCTATGAAAAACTGGGTGGCAATGTGGATATTTTTAGGTGCAATTGCTGTTGTTGCAATATTAGGTGCTTTTTCTGAAATACGTCCTGTATTTAATGGCAAACCGTTATCTATGGTGCTCGTTATTCAGATGTTTATGTTATTAGCAGGCGCATCAATTATTATTATCTGTAAAACCAATCCGTCTCTTATATCTAAAAATGAAGTATTCCGTTCAGGGATGATAGCAATTGTTGCTGTATATGGTATTGCTTGGATGGCAGAAACCATGTTCTCTGCACATATGAAAGAAATAGAAGCAGCATTAGGACAATTAGTACGAGAATATCCTTGGGCTTATGCCGTTGTCTTACTATTGGTATCTAAGTTTGTTAACTCTCAAGCGGCAGCTTTAGCTGCAATTGTTCCTTTAGCACTGGGTATTGGTGTTGATCCTGCTTATATCATTGCATCGGCACCTGCTTGTTACGGTTATTATATTCTGCCAACTTATCCTAGTGACTTAGCGGCAATTCAATTTGACCGTTCTGGTACAACTCGAATAGGGCGTTTTGTTATTAACCATAGCTTTATTTTACCAGGGTTAATTGGTGTAACCGTTTCCTGTGTCTTTGGCTGGGTATTTGCTGCGATGTATGGTTTCTTATAATTAATTTTAAAATAAGAGCCAAAAAGAAAAGCCAGATAGTTATATGCTATTTGGCTTTTATCTGAGAGTGAGTTTATTTTACTTCAACAGGAACAACATTTTCTGAAGGGTAACAGCCTAGTATTTTTAATGAACGTGTTGTTTGTGATAAATCGTGTAAGGCCTTTTGCATATTGATGTCACGTAAATTTGCTTGAACATCAATATAAAACATCTCTTCCCAAGGTGTGCCATTAATAGGACGAGATTCAAGTTTTGTCATAATAATGTCGTATTTTTTTAAAATCATTAATGCATCAACTAATGCACCTGCTTGTTGTCCTGTTGCCATTAAGAAGGTTGTTTTAGCAGGTACTTGCTCTGAAACATCTATGGCTTTTCGTGCAATAACAATAAAGCGTGTTACGTTTATTTGCTGGTTTGCTAAATTATTAGCTAAAGGTTTTAAACCATAAAGAGAGCCACCAGCTTCACTACCAATAGCCGCAACATGTGGCGATTGTGCGAAAGCCACTTTTTCCATTGCAGCGGCAGTACTTTCACAGTATTCAATTTTCCAGTTTGGATACTGGTTTAAATAATGGCTACATTGTTGGAAGGGTTGAGGGTGACTATAAATAGTTTGCAATTCTTCTGTACTGCTATCAACACTTGTTAAAAGCGCATGATTAATAGGGATGCGAATTTCACCAACAATAGAGATTGATGTTGTTTGCAATAAATCGTAAACATCATTAATTGCGCCCGAACTAGTATTTTCAATGGGTAGTAAACCGTAATCAGCTTGACCTGTATCGACAAGTGTAAAAATGTCGTCAAATTTTTGACAAGTGCAATCAACGTAGGTATCAAAATGGCGGGCTGCATATTGACGGGCAGCAATATGTGAATAAGAACCTTTAGGTCCTAAATAAGCAATTCTGGCTGATTCATTGGGGGTTGCATTAAGATGTTGTTGTAGAATGGCTTGTTGCGTTAATACAGAGTCTTCAATGATCATTTGAAAAATACGACTAATATAAAAACCATCTAGCCCAACTTTTTTTCCTTTCTCAATTAATAAATCAAGTAATTCACGCTCACGATTTTTATCTCTAATAGGGCGATGTGTATTCAATTTAAATTGAGCTACGTCAGCAGATAATTGGCGTCTGTTTGCTAACAACGTTAGTAATTCTGAATCTAACGTTGTAATTTTATCTCTGATTGCTAATAAATCGAGTTTTTCCATGTTTAAGCCCTATACCGTTATGTCATACCATCATAAATAAAAAAGCCTCCAACTTGGAGGCTATTGTCGTTCTTACTTTTCTTTCTGAAATGACAAAGCCTCTTAATGAAAGAGTAGAAAGAAAAAGAAGAAAGGCAAATGTGGATATTTGTTCATTATATTGATTGGTAAATTATTTAACATATCGCTATCAAACATGATGATGTGAAAGGAGTCAAGAAAAATACAACAAAAAGCGCATCACGAGGATGCGCAGAGGCGTTTTGAGTCAGTGATTTATTCTAATTTTTAATCTTGCTTTACTATTTACATTTCATCGACAAGTAAATTCTCTTCTTTCAGGCTGTTATTCGCCCGGCGAGATTCATTTTTATGCTGAACTTTGTTTAATTGACGTTCAAGTTTTGCGAGTAAGTCATTAATTGCAACATACATATCGGCGTGTTGTGCATTAGCGACCAATTGCCCATTTGGAGTATGAATGCTGGCATCAACACTAAAACCCTTAGGATCTTTCGTAAGAATAATATGAGGATTGATTAAATTCACCTGCCATTTATTAAGTTTAGTTAGACGGCTTTCAATGTGTTCTCGTAGTGCTGGGGTAATTTCCATTTGTTTGCTAGTAATATTTATAATCATATAGTTACCTCTTTATTACTCCATCTTCGATAAATTCAGAATATCGTGATACACAATTTAAAACATGATCAAAATCACTTTTTGTTAGATGTATGTGTAACTAGTAATAAAAACGTGACAAATGATAAATAGCTGAAAAAGACCGCTTGTTAAGTTGTATTTATTCGGTCATATTAGGAAGGTTGGGCTGATAAAAAGTAAAGACAATTTAGCTAGCAAAGAATAAAAAAACAGCAGCGATAAGCTGCTGTTTTTGATAGTGAGGCTTTAATTAGGCTGGATTGGCTGCAATCAGTGAAGCTACTTTTTCTGCTTCTTGTGTCAGACCTAATTCTTTATAAGCGTTTTCCATATAAACAAGCGCGTCGCGAGTGGCTTGTGTATCAGGATAATCACGCATCATTTGCTCTACTCTATTAATAACCGCGACATAAGCCCCTCGTTTAGTATAGAATTTTGCAACAGAAAGCTCATACTTCGCTAAACGGTTTTTAAGAAAGACAAGACGTTTAGTTGCATCAGCGGCATAAAGGCTGTCTGGATAGTAGCGAACTAATTGACTAAAATCTTTGAATGCTACAATTGCATGTTGAGGATCTCGGTCTGAACGATCAATACCAAAGAACCCTTGTAATGCACTATCATCTAATGCCTGAGCCGTTAAGCCACGCATATAAAGAACATAGTCGATATTAGGATGGGTTGGATTTAATCGCATAAAACGGTCGATTGCCGAAATCGCCATTGGTAGTTCCGCTGATTTATAATAAGCATAAATCAGATCGAGTTGAACTTGTTGCGAGTAAGGGCCAAAAGGATAGCGATTATCGAGAGACTCTAATTGTTTGATAGCCGCTCCATAATTGCCATCTAGCAATTTTTCCTGACTGGTTGAGTAAAGCTCAGAAGGCGACATATCGGCAGTAGCGTCTTTGTCTGAACTCGAACAGCCAGCAAGTAACAGGCTTACAGTGGCCGCTGCCACTAGGTATTTAATGCGTCTCATCACGTATTGATTATCCTCTGAATAGGTTTGGGGAGTCTCTCCGTGAAGCTCCCCTGAAATCGGTTACACTATAACTCATTTTAAATGAAACGGCTGTGCCGTCAAAACACTAACTTAATTAATAGAAAATTATTTATGTCTCAACAAATACGACTTAATGCTACAGTCGCAGATTCACAGCTGGGTCAACGCTTAGATCAGGCTTTGGCCGAAATGTTCCCTGATTATTCAAGATCTCGTATAAAAGAGTGGATCTTAGACAATAGAGTGCAGGTTAACGATAAAATCATCAATAAGCCAAAAGAAAAAATGCTTGGCGGTGAAAAAATTGAAATCGATGCCTTAATTGAAGAGGATGTTCGCTGGGAGCCTCAGAATATTCCGTTAAATATCGTTTATGAAGATGATGATATTTTAGTTATCAATAAGCCAAGAGATCTTGTTGTACATCCTGGTGCGGGTAACCCTGATGGCACCGTATTAAACGCATTACTTTATCGTTATCCAGAGATTGCTAATGTACCTCGTGCTGGTATTGTCCATCGTTTGGATAAAGATACAACAGGTTTAATGGTTGTTGCAAAAACAGTTCCTGCTCAAACGCATTTAGTCGAAGCTTTACAACGTCGTGAAATCACGCGTGAGTATGAAGCGGTTGCAACAGGAAGAATGACAGCAGGAGGATTAGTGAATGAACCTATTTCTCGACATCCAACTAAACGTACACATATGGCTGTACACCCAATGGGTAAACCTGCAGTAACACATTATCGTGTTATGGAGCATTTCCGTGCTCATACACGTTTGCGTTTACGTTTAGAAACCGGTCGTACTCACCAAATTCGTGTTCATATGGCACATATACATCATGCTTTAATTGGTGATCAGCTTTATGCAGGAAGACCTCGTCCTTTAAAAGGGGCTTCAGATGAATTACGAGAAACGTTACGTTTATTTGATAGACAAGCTTTGCACGCAACGATGCTACGTCTTTATCATCCAATAACAGGTATTGAAATGGAATGGCATGCACCATTACCTGATGATATGGTTAAGCTTATCGATGTGCTAAAAGCTGACGTTGAACAGTTTAAAGATGAAATGGATTGGTAAATGACTTCATTGATTTTTCCAGATTGGCCACAACCTGAAAATATTGGGTCTTGCAGTACCTTGAGAGAGGGGGGAGTTAGTCTGCCACCTTATAATAGCCTCAATCTAGGTGCTCATGTTGGTGATAAATTATCTGATGTTGAAGAAAATAGACGCAGACTTTGTCAGCAAGCTCAACTGCCTGAAATGCCATTATGGCTTGAACAAGTTCATGGTACCCATGTTGTTACGCTAAATACTGAGAAAAATAATGAAGTACGAGGTGATGCCCTTTATACCGCTACTGAGAAAAAAGTTTGTGCAATTATGACGGCAGATTGCCTACCTGTTCTTTTTACAACTATTGATGGAACAGAAGTTGGCGCAGCTCATGGTGGATGGCGAGGGCTTTGCCATGGTGTATTACAAAATACACTAGCGAAGTTTAAAGCACCAAAACATCAAATAATGGCATGGTTAGGGCCAGCAATTGGGCCAACTGCTTTTGAGGTAGGCTCTGAAGTCCGTTTGGCCTTTATTGAAAAAAATAAGGCCTTTGATCCTGCATTTATTCCTCATAATGGTAAATATTTAGCTAATATCTATATGTTAGCGAGAATAATTTTACAGGAAAATGGGGTAACTCAGATTTACGGTGGTAATTTCTGTACTGTGACAGAGAAATCGCGTTTCTTTTCATATAGACGCGAACAGATAACAGGTCGAATGGCGTCATTAATCTGGATTAAATAAACTTCTCTCAACCGTTTTTCTCACTTATCTCAAATATTGATAAATATTTTTGCTCAAAATTTTTATTTTGAGCTTGAATATTGTCAAAATGACCTCATCTATTCTCCAGTTACGAATTTTACTTTAAATTTTACTTGGAGGTGTTATGCGTCTGGATAAATTAACCAATAAATTCCAGCAAGCTCTCGCAGACGCCCAGTCATTGGCACTTGGGAACGATAATCAATTTATAGAACCCATACATTTACTGAGTGCGTTATTTAATCAACAAGGTGGCTCAATTCGCCCTTTATTAACATCTGTAGGCGTTAATGCATCGCAATTTAATGAGCGAATTAATGATGCTTTATCTCGATTACCTAAAGTCGAAGGTGCTGGTGGAGAGGTTCATCCCTCAAATGATTTAATTAAACACCTTAATTTGTGCGATAAGTTGGCACAGAAAAAAGGTGACGAATTTATTTCGTCAGAGCTCTTTCTTTTAGCTGCCATGGAAACGGGTGGTCAAGTTGCTGACATGCTAAAAGCGGCCGGAGCGAATAAAGCGAGTCTTGAGATAGCGATTGAAAAAATACGTGGTGGAGAAACAGTGAACGATCAAAATGCAGAAGACCAACGTCAGGCATTGAAAAAATATACTGTGGATTTAACGGAAAGAGCAGAACAAGGCAAACTCGATCCTGTTATTGGTCGTGATGAAGAAATAAGAAGAACCATTCAAGTTTTACAACGTCGTACTAAAAACAACCCTGTACTTATTGGCGAGCCGGGTGTGGGTAAAACGGCGATTGTTGAAGGTTTGGCTCAACGCATTGTTAATGGTGAAGTCCCTGAAGGTTTAAAGAATAAGCGCGTACTTTCCTTAGATATGGGCTCGTTATTAGCAGGTGCTAAATATCGTGGTGAGTTTGAAGAGCGTTTAAAAGCTGTTTTAAATGATTTATCTAAACAGGAAGGCAGTGTCATTCTGTTTATTGATGAATTACATACGATGGTTGGTGCAGGTAAAGCCGACGGTGCTATGGATGCGGGAAATATGCTAAAGCCTGCATTAGCTCGTGGTGAATTACACTGTGTGGGTGCAACAACACTTGACGAATATCGTCAATACATTGAAAAAGATGCTGCATTAGAGCGTCGTTTCCAAAAAGTGTATGTGGCTGAGCCTACAGTTGAAGATACTATTGCTATTTTACGTGGTCTAAAAGAACGTTATGAACTTCATCATCATGTTCAAATTACAGACCCAGCTATCGTTGCAGCTGCGACTTTATCTCATCGCTATATTTCTGACCGTATGTTGCCAGATAAAGCAATTGATTTAATTGATGAAGCGGGTGCAAGCCTACGTATGCAGATGGATTCAAAACCAGAAGCACTAGATAGACTTGATAGACGTATCATTCAGCTCAAACTTGAACAACAGGCACTGCAAAAAGAGTCTGATGATGCAAGTAAAAAACGTTTAGAGATGCTAAATGAAGAACTTGCTGAGAAAGAGAAAGAGTATTCTGTTTTAGAAGAAGAGTGGAAAGCTGAGAAAGCAGAGCTTACTGGCACTCAACATATTAAATCTGAATTAGAGCAGGCTCGTATTGCTTTAGAGCAGGCTCGTCGTAGTGGTGATTTAGCGAAAATGTCGGAGATCCAATATGGACAAATCCCGACATTAGAAAAACAGCTTGCTGAAGCGAATAAAGCTGAAGATAAGCATATGAAGCTGTTACGTAATAAAGTCACTGATGCTGAAATCGCTGAAATTTTAGCGCGTTGGACAGGTATTCCTGTATCTAGAATGTTAGAAGGGGAACGTGAAAAACTGCTAAGAATGGAACAAGAGTTACATAGACGTGTTATTGGTCAGGCTGAGGCTGTGAGTGCAGTATCAAATGCGATCCGCCGTAGTCGTGCAGGGTTGTCTGATCCTAATCGCCCAATTGGTTCGTTCTTATTTTTAGGACCAACAGGGGTGGGTAAAACAGAATTATGTAAAGCATTAGCAAACTTCTTGTTTGATAGTGATGATGCAATGGTTCGTATCGATATGTCTGAGTTTATGGAAAAACACTCCGTTTCTCGTTTAGTGGGTGCGCCTCCAGGATATGTTGGTTACGAAGAAGGTGGATATTTAACAGAAGCAGTTCGTCGTCGTCCTTATTCAGTCATCTTATTAGATGAAGTTGAAAAAGCGCATCCGGACGTATTTAATATCTTATTGCAAGTATTGGATGATGGTCGTTTAACGGATGGACAAGGTAGAACAGTCGATTTTCGTAATACAGTTGTGATTATGACATCGAACTTGGGCTCTGATTTAATTCAAGAACGTTTCGGGACAATTGATTATCCAGAAATGAAAACTATTGTGATGGATGTTGTGGGCCATCATTTCAGACCAGAGTTTATCAACCGTATTGATGAAGTTGTGGTATTCCATCCATTAGGCAAAGAAAACATTGCAGCGATTGCACAAATTCAGTTGCGTCGTTTATACCAGCGTTTAGAAGAGCGTGGTTATCACGTTACTATTACTGGGGCTGCATTAGAGAAGTTGAGCGAAGTTGGATTCGACCCAATTTATGGTGCTCGTCCATTGAAACGGGCTATCCAGCAAGAGGTTGAAAACCCATTAGCTCAAGACATCTTGTCTGGTAAATTATTACCAGGTAAAGAGATTATCTTAGATTTGGATAATAATAAGATAATTGCAAAACAGTAATAGAGCATCCTCTCTATAGTAATAAGAGATGTCGTGAAACTGAAAAGAGGCTTATTTAAGCCTCTTTTTTATGCTCTTAATTTATAAATGAAGATTTAACGGTTAAATCGCTAAGAATCACAGATAAAATTGAAACTTTTTTAAACAATCAGTGTCTATTATTTATACCAATATAGGATGTTTGATTATAAAGCATTCGCTTGGTAAGTTTTTTTAAAAAAACACTTGCGCTAATCCGAGATCTCCCTATAATGCGCATCCACTGACCGGCGATGAGCAAACAACAAGCCAC
>NZ_PENY01000044.1:0-155015 GCF_003144445.1 Proteus sp. TJ1640 | reverse complement strand
ATTTGCAGGGTTATACCAAGCAAAGTTATTCGCATTGTAACCAAAGAATGATTCGAGCTTTCCATTCTTAACTTGAGCGCTAATTACTTGTCCTGCTGCATTGTATTTCACATTGTTATGAACAATCGTGATATTAATGGAATGGGTGACAACGCCGTCGCCAGACTGCTCAAACGTAGCTTGCATCTTCTCCTGAATCATACCTTCTTGTTTATCAAACTTAGCTTGAACTTGTGTTTTATTTTCGGCAAAAGCCTTATCTGTGTTAGAGATGGCAGTAGAGTTTGAAATGATATCTGCCTGAGCCTTATCTATTTCCGTACGAATTTCAGTAAATCGCTGACCAAAAGCCTCGTCAAGTTTGGTAATTGACGTTTGAGTCTCTTTAATTGCAGATTTGTTATCACCAACAGCAGAGTAAATTTCTTTAACTTCCTGTGCCCATGCTTCGTTATCCGTTGCACGGACTTGCCATAGCTCTTTGATTCCAGCTTGTGATTGACCGTGTTTCACTAACAAACTGCGTGATAATTGGGAATCAGCGTTACTAAGAATGAGCGCTGTCTCAGCATTCCAATCTAAACGTTCACCGAGTTGCTGGCCGGCTTCAAATGACATGAAATGTCCATCAAGCTCTGGCAATATCGTACCTACATCAAACTCCGATTCTCCTCGAATAAACTCAGTCCACTCAGATTGATTACCAGTTTTATCCACCAGCCTTGCTCTAAAATAAAACGCTACACCAGCTGACAAACCCGCCATTTCATAGGTTTTAGATGGGTAAGGAACATCAGATAACAGCATCAGTCCTTCACCGTCATTCGTTTTGCTGTACTGGATTTCAGTTTTTAACGTATCACTGGTGTTTTCACCAAATCCCCAATCTAACTTAATGCCAAATACTAATGGCGACGCTCTAAAGTTAACCGGTTTGGGTGGGTTACCCATTTTTCCGGTTAACGTTTTTTCGTCAGAATATCCCCATCCGCTTGAGATCTCAGAAGCATTAATGGCTCGGACACGAACTAAATATCGACCTGAATAAACATTAGGAACTTCAATAGAATTAATGGAGCTACGAGGCATATTGACCCAATTGCCTTCATTTCTACGCCATTGCGCTTCATAAGAGATTGCATTTTCAACTTGTGGCCACTGTGCTCGCATCGTTTCGATGCTAACGCCTTGGCTTACAATGGAGTAAGAGTCGATGACAATATTTTTCGGAGCTTGCTGGTTATTAGGAGGAATAACACTAATGGGCCTTTCATCAATCAATGCGCCAGAATCAACGTGTTCATATTTACTGGGATCATGCTGAATGGCGGTAATAGTAAATTGATTAGACTCATTTTCTGTAACACTAACAACGCGATATTGTTGCGCATACAGCTCTTCTGATTCGACAACCCAAACACATTCTGTCTCTGGTGTCTCACTGTACTCCGTTGTAACCGTGATCACTTTCCCTGATACTGTTTGTATCGTTCTTGCTTGCGATTGCCCTGAAGGAAGATTGAGAATTAAGCGATCACCACTCACAGCACTTGAAACGCGATCTAACGTGATATTTCTGCCATCGATGGCACTTACTCGACCGCCAGTGGCTTTTCCTGACAACAACTCATCAGCAACAGCGATAATGTAACCGGGTTGCGGAATGTTCCCATCTAACCCGACAGAAAATGTCACCATTCTGTCTTTATTGTTTGTCAGTATTCCCCAGCGCCCTTTTCTATTGGCTTCACTTTGTCGGGTGCAACCAATTGCGGTAACTTCTAATTGATTAAACCCAAACCGAGAAACTAAATCAGCTTCAAACACTGGCTCCATTGCATCAGCATATCCATTTTGCGGATCTGAATACGAAACCAATGCTGTGGAATACTTTTCTTTACTGCTACTGCTTGAATAAATAAATTTGCCATCAATGACATTAGCTCGGGTATAGCTATAATCAATATCACGAGGCATATCCGCTAATGTCACAATCTGACCGCCACCCCAATAGGTCATTCCTCGAAAGATGGCGGCAAAGTCACGTAACACGTTATACGCTTCATTTCTATCTTGCACATAAACATCACAAACATAACGCGGTTCTGTGCCGTCACCACCTTTTCCATCGGGTACCAATTGATCACAATACTGCGCTATACGGTATAACTCCCATTTATCAATCTGTTGTTGATTTATTCGTTGTCCAAGACCAAATCTATCAGAGATAACAATATCGTAGAAAACCCATGCGGGATTATTGGTCCATGCCCATTTAAAGGAACCATCCCACACCCCCGTATAGGTGCGATCAATAGGATTGTAATTTGAAGGTATTCGGATTATGCGCCCTTTCGGTTTGCACGTTATTTGCGGAATAGAGCCGTTGAATTGTTTAGAGTCGAATTCAATATAAAGTAACGCTGTGTGAGGATAGGTGAATTTAGCATCAATGACTTCAGTATAACTTTGCAAAACAACCGTATCACCGATTTTACTGCTATTAGCATCATTAGAAACTTTTCTAACACGTAGTGACCATGATGTTGTCGATTCAGGTAAATCAATTCTGTGTGCTCGCTCATAACCTGATGTCGTTTTTCCTTTCACGGCACTGTCAATAATAGTTTTCCAGCTACCACCGTCGGTTTGTAAATCAATAGTGTATTTAACTTCATTACCCACCAAATCCCCATTATCTTCTTGCTTGAATAATGAAGGCCACTTTAGACGAACCCGAATAGCCGATAATTGTGAATTGGTAAATGTGTGAACCCACGGTGTTTTACTCGAAATCGTTGAGCCAACATTGATCTCATTTTCAGCGCTAGGTAATCCTTGAATATAAGTCTGTGCTTGTGTGCCTGGTCTAAAATCCCACGTCACACCACTAAAATTTGCATTTCCTTCAGTGTCTTCTAACGGTGTGCCATCAAGAAAGATATTTTGTGCCGTTAACTCTCCGGCAAACTCTCCCTCACCCAAGGCAATGAGTAACTTTGCTTTAGCAATAGATTGTAAATCATCAGGTTGCTCAACAGGCACACGAGGACTACCACCGCCGCCTTTTTGACCGTGAATTGTTTTTCTCATTAGATTATTCCAAATAGATTTATTGCTGATCTTCTACATAAACACCTGCAGAAATGATGGCGCCACCAATAGTTCTTTCGCCATAGAGCACTGGCACTGGGTAACCTTGAGAAACGGTATTAGTAGGAGAGCCAAATGCATACGAAGGTTTGTTTTCACCCTGATCTTGCATTGCAAGGCCTTTTGGCTGAGGTGAAAGCATTTGGATAACACCGCCGATAGCGACTGATGCGCCAACAGCAAATAAAAGGTTACTGGCCCATAATGCGGAACCCCAAGGTAGCCATATAGCGGCAGCAACAAGGACGGCACCAAAAATAGTCTGAAAAACACCGCCTCTTTTGCTCCCCACCACAATGGGAACGATACGAATAATTTCTTCTGATATCGGGAAATTAAGATCATCAACACCGATATTCTTTTTCCCTTTAAATACGGCGTATGTTAATCCACGTGATTTACTGGTATTTAAATACTGTTCAAATCCATTTAAGGTACAACAAAGTGCCCTGATTGCTTCTGATGTTGTCGTAATTATGCGCTGATGAGTTTTACCAAATGTTTTGCCTAATATTCCGCTTAACTCTATTGTTACCATTTTTTCTTTTTGCATAGAAACTCCATAAAAAAACCCGCACTTGGCGGGTTATATTTAAGATGTAAAAACTATTTTCGCTTTATTAAAAAAATAAACTTTGATATTAAAAAAGAAGGAAGCACTATAAAAATAAAACTAATACTTCTTAGGAGTTTTTTTTCTTGTATTAATTTTGCTAATTTTGGACTCTCTTTATAATACCAACTAACAAATTTAGATCCTACTTTACTTTTTAGAAGTATTTTATCTCTTAATTTCCTTAATTCACTAACAAAAACATTATATTCATTACCCATCGTTGCTGTTACAACAAAGCATGAATTACTTTCTTTTATATTCTTTGGGTTTGGTATTTTGTAGTTTGGTTCTGTTTTTTTTATTTCATTACCGTAAACTTCAATTAAATCCCTAAGTTTTTTTTCATGCTCACTAGTTATATATGCAACTTTCGATTTTCCATTCTCAACATACGGCATCCCTTCTATATTTTCCGTACATATTGAAACAATCTCAATAAGTATTGATGTGTTTTCCTTATAGTAAGAATGTGCAGTTTCTAATGCTAATATAGCGCCTAAGCTTTGTTGTATAAAATTATCCCATATCCCATCTAAATGAATATATTTTTGTGCGTATTTTTTACACTCTTTATAATATAAAGATACAATAAGATTAATAGAGTTGGCGCTTTGTTTCTTTATGAAATCAGGATCTCTAGAAAACTTAATTGCATTGTTGAAACAATTTTCCATTTCAGAAAATTTTGCTAAATCAACTGATGATAAATACCCAACAGATTCTGCCTTGCCAAACCATGCCATTTCATTGGAAGGTGATATTTCCAATACTTTATTATAATAATCCAAAGCTTCATTATAATTAAATGATTTCAATGCATTATCTGCCATATTCAATAAATTGTTTACACTCACCATCACACCTCAGTAAAAATAAGCATTTAACAATGCTACTCATGTATGTGAATAATTAAAAGCGTATTTATAATTTACTTATTTAATTAGTGATTTATAGCGTAAAACAACAATTGTTCTATCTCGCCAATAACCACCATAAGGAACTCGTTGGCTTAATCGCCCATAAAGGTGATGTAACAACATACTATCATCCAGAATAATACCGGCATGATTTGCAACATTGGATTGAACCTGCATAACTACCATATCACCTGTTTGTGGTTCACCTTCTACTTTCACAAATCCCGCTTCTTGCCAATTATCCATATAGCGATCTTCACCTTGCTCCCACCATGGATAATCAACACGATAGTCAGGTAATACAATATTATGTGTTTGCTTAAAATAACTCATTATTAGCCCCCAACAATCCGTAAAACCAAGCACAAATGGACGGCCAATAAGAGGAAGTTCGCCTCGAGGAAGAATTTCACGAAAATCCCCCTCGGGGTAACTGACAATATACCAAGGGATACCCAGTGCATCACATTGAGCCTGATCTAACTCAGAAGGTTGAGTCGTGGCATCTGGATGACTATGAACAATACCAATAACGACACCTTGGTCTTCACATAATACATATTCTTGAGGAGAAATAACGAAGTGTTCTTGAGGTGTTGTAGCTACATTTACGCAAGGTAAATACGTCTTTACTCTGGATTTTTGTACGATAACGCCACATGCTTCTTTGGGATATTCCTTTTTTGCATGAGAAAATATCGCCTCTCGTATTTTCTTTTGCATCATTATTATTTCCGTAACAACGAGGTTCCGACAAAACCACCAAAAGGAAGAGGATTATTCTTACCGAATCGAGGCACACACCCCGTTTTCAATAAACCACTGCACTTATCTAGTGATGGATCGTCAACAGGATTACCCTGTTTATCAAAATAACCATTTTGCCCTGCATAATCACACCCATCTCCCGATTTATATTGCCCACGTAAACACCACGTACACATTGAATGTAGTTGCCGAGTAGGTATCATCACACCTTGTAAATCCATTGGACTCGCCAGTGTAAATTCAACAAATTCATTTGTTTCTGCACTTTTACTATCAATATAAAAGACAGATACTCGCTCTTGGGTAGGATCTGCAGAAGCATTCCCATCACTAAAATTTTCTGCATCGAGATAATGAGAAAGTGTATCGTGAATAATCACTTTTGCTTTCAACATATCATCATAATGCAGACATAATGCGGTTATTGAGCTATCTAAATTAGCCACTGATAGTTTAGGATTAGCGCTAGATCCCGTTGTGGAGGACTCTAACCCTTCTATTTGAACTGGCCATGCCCCATATTCATTCCCTTGCCACCAAATGGACTTAGCCTCTATTTCTCCTTTAGACTTTTGCATTTCCTCTTCCGTGATAGGAATATTGTATGCATGGAATCTCAGAATATTAGGAACACCAAATTCTGTACCATCAACTTCAAAAAGCCGGACAGTATTGCCCGGCTCTAATTTTTGATAATCGGCTGTGATCATGATTTAAATGCCTGAATAAAAACCAAAGAAAGGGTGTAATTTCCTGCACCGTTCGGAATGAGTTTGTGTTCATCACAACGATACAATCCAAGTGGCTCAAGAGGCGGTTTCCAGAAAAATGACTTTATTCCTGCGTGTTTATCAATAAAGTGACGGATAGCTGAAATGTAATTATCATCACCCACAAACTCCATTGCCCATTTCTGACTACGTGAATTTAAACCATTGCCAGAAACTTGTTCATAACCATCCCCAAACTTGACTTTCCTTGTGTTGTAAGAGACATCTTCAGTCGGGTTTATACGTGGACACCAAGTGAATGTTTCCATTTTTAACGGCCTCCTCGAGTTGCATTCCAAATTAAACCACCCGGCCTAATATCTTTAGACATTAACTCTCGGTAACGACTATCAACAAATCGGCCAATCTCCGCACCAAACTGCTCGAATCCATTCGTTGATTGAGTTTCTGAATTACCGTTACCGTCAATGGTAATGTAAACCTGAGGTGCTGAAGTAGCGCCCTGATTATTACCACCAACAACTCTAACCCCTAAGTTGCCATCTGCAGTTCGGGTTAATGGCATTATAGCCTCACTCCCTGCCTCACCCATGAGTCCGAGATTAGGCGCGCCCCCCTTAGCAAAGGCAAAATACGTGGGTGAGCTAACGATTTGATTACTATAAGAACCAAGGCTTTCTGAACTATGTACCCCACCTTTAGCGTGGGCAACACCACCTAAAAATCCACCAACAGCACCCATCCAACCACCAGCACCAGCCATTGTATTAAGGCTATTCACTACTGCCGCATTAATGAGCACATTCTGAATAGATTTCAACACGCTAACAGACCAATCTTTCCAACTGGCTTTATTACCATTTAATTTATCGCTGATCGTGTCAACCATCCCTCCCATTGCATTTTGAACAACAGAGGCTGTTTGAGTAGCGTAGTTACTGCTTTCTTGAACCCAATCTTTCATTCCACGTGTTATTCCTGCGGTCCAGTCAGATTCAGCGAGAGCAATACTCCGATATTTATTTTCCAATGCATCTAATGCTTTAGATCTGGCTTCAATATCTTCTGTTTTCTTTGCAGATTCATTGTAGATACGGTCTATTTGCTGGCTTTCTTCAAAGTAGCTTTTTTCTCTTGAACTCATGCTATTGGTTTGAGTCGCTAACGTAGCTTCATCGTTAAATTTGACTGTGGCTTCTTGCAGTTTTTTGCGAGCGTCTTCCATATCACGATGCTTTTTGACGGCATCATCTGCTTTTTGCGTCCATTCTGCGAGCGCAACAGACGAACGTTCAATTGCTTCTCTTTGCTTATCCGTCCATTTAGCCCCATTTTCATGTGATGCTGCATAAAGAGAGGCGGCTTTTTCGCCTTGTGAAGCCCTAACCTTCTGAACCTCTGTTGCCACACTTAAATCTGCTATCTTCCGCTCATATTGTTCTGCGGTTCTTTCAGCTTCTTTTTGCGCTTTTTCATAGGCGCTTTGTGTTGCTTTTCCTGTTTTAAGAGATTCATTTAGCTTTTCTCGATTTTGAAAAGCAGTCACTAGGTTATTAATATACTTCTGACGATTTTCGGCATGCTCTGGCGTGTTGGTTAACCCCACATCATCGGCAGAAAATTCGGCCTGTTTAATAACTCTAGCTTCACCCGTTAATGAAGATAGGATTTTATCTCGCTCAGAGTTATTTATTAGCGTCTGCTGTTTATCATCTAATGGTGCATTAGGAATACGCATAGGAATATTGACGAGTGCCTGCCGAGTAGCGAGCATATTGTTACCAATATTCATGATCTGATTGAACTTCGTTTGCTCAGCATTCATAAACAACAAGGCTTGATGGGCTTTGTTTTGCTCTGAAGCCTGTTGTCGAATTAAGAATACTCGTTGTTCTTCAATGTTTTTTAATGCAGACTGAATTCCTGTCGATTTCTCCTGCATTTGCAGGAGTTTTTCTTGCTCCGCGAGCAAGCTAGCTTCGGCATCCTCTAATTGCTTAACGACTTCTGACTCACTGGACAGATGATTTATCATGAAATCACCCATTTTCGGACCAGGAGAGGCTAAAAGTTGTTTATATCCTCTAATGTTCTTTTCTAAGTCACTTACTTTTTGCTTCTGTTCTTCAATCAGTCTATTTTGTTCTATTAAAGAACTATTCGTTTTCCCTTGATTATCTAAAACATCAGGAAGAGACATTTTTTTCAAACTTGCCTGAACTTGATTTATTGTTTCCGCATACTCCATAGCAGAACGTCTCGCTTCCTCTTGATTTTGATGCATGATGTACCATGTAGAAGCCCCTGCAAGAAGGAGTCCAGGGATCCCTCCTAACAAACGCACAGTTCCACCAAGAAGGCGACTTCCAACAGAAGTTACTCTATTTAAATTTGATTGTGCTGTCCGTCTAGCTGCAATATTTCTATTTAACGTTGCCTGCGCGGACGCTAATCGGCGCTCAGCTAATGCTTGTTGCTCAACACTTTGTGCTGCTAACCTTGCTTGTTGAGCACGATAGACTGCTGCCCTTGCTCTAGCCGTTGATATTTTTATACCTTGCAATTGAGCTTGAGCGTGGGCTATTTCACTTTTTGTTGCACGCGCAACCCCAATGGTGGCATTCGCCACACTTGTTGTTAACCCACCAAAATAACGAGCCAGACCTAGACCAATTAACACACCAGAAACAGAGGCTATGCCATCAATATTGTTAGCGATCCCCTCCATTGCGGTTGATAGTGTGCGAGTAGCACCTGATGTTTCATTAACATTGCCAATCCATGCCATGAACGCATTTTCAATCTTCTGTGCAGACCCACTTACCGTGGCTGGCAATTGCTCAAATTCAGCACGTAACTGTTGCGTATTCGTCAGGATAGGAACAATTTTATCCATCGTGAGTAGTCCGCTTTGCGACATTTCACGCAGACCACCAATCGTCGTTCCCATACCATCAGCCAGCATTTTTGCTAATCGCCCACCATTTTCCATGACGGCATTAAATTCTTCACCGCGAAGAACACCCGAACCTAATGCTTGACTGAGCTGTGTAATAACAGAGCTGGTTTCTTCAGCACTGGCGCCAGAGAGCTTTAATGCGGTAGCAATGGTTTCGGTGACTTTCGCAACATCACTTGAGGCATAACCCGCATCACGCATGGATTGTGCAACACGGCTGTATAGATTCGTATTTGCTGCAATCGATGTGCCCGTTCTTTGGCTCAACGTCATTAACTCTTGCTGTGCTTGTTTAAAATCTTCCATCGACGTAGACGCTAATTTTAATCGACCGCTGAGTTGACTCCATGTGTCTGCATAATTGATAAGTTGCTGTGTTGCAAAAGCCCCTGCAAATGCACCCGCAACGCCTGATACGGTATTTTTAATGGAGGATAACTCACCATTTAGATCATGGATGGCGCGTTGCATTTCACGAGATGCGCCACTGGCACGTCGCCCGCCTTGCTCAATGATCCGATAATAGTTTTCTCCCATACGCGAAGCCCGCGCTATTTCAGATTGAAACGAGGAAGAATTAGCAGAAATTTTAATAATCAGTTCACGCAGTTTTGCCATTTTATCCTCGCAAAAATAATTAATTTTCTGAAATAGACTGAAAGAAATTCTCTAACCCATTAGAACTATCATCACTTTCTTGGGTTGCTTTGGGATCCCACCGTAAAAGCACATCAGAAAGCGTGCATTTACCGCCTTGAGAGTGATAAATAGAAGAAACGAGATGTGCTGTTTGAATATCACTACGAATATCACCGATGGGATTAATGCGATCAAAAGCCATCCACATCCGAAGTTCACTCAAGCTCATTTGGCGAGTGAGTTCATCAAGAGTGCGCCCCATGCGGAGCGCCAATGTCATTAAAAAGAAAGTATCAGGCTGGGCTACTTTTTTTCTGCATCATCAACCGAAATAGTTAAATCGAGCGCTTGTTTTAATAGACGAGAATGCACAGGGCCATAAATAGCCATCACATCGTTGATGTCTGATTCATCAAAAACAACATCCCCGTTTTCATCACGCAACACATCAATAAACATCACAACATCGGCACGTAAATTACGTTGTGCAATTTCAATGTCAGATAACGAATGTTCATCCTCTGCATTATCATGATGAATAATTTCACGCCATTTCATCCACGCAGGTGATGACGGCTCACGAAGCATGACAACCGTATTTTCCCATTCAGCAACATTCACTTTCTTTGTGCGAAAGGCATTCTTTTCACTTAAAGCCAGTGATTTTAATGACGGTTTTTTCATGGTTATTCGCTACCTTTATTTAAATTAACAGTCCCGTTTTTAATCGACTTAGATTTACCTTTTAAACGTAGGGTAAATGAAGCAGAAACCACACCCGAAGTAGAAACACTCCAACTGTTTTGACGCACTTCAGCTAAAAAGGCATAGCCAATCCCCGAAGGGAACTCCACTTTAAAGGCATGAACTTCATCATTTTCATACGCGGTACGTAATGTTTCTTGTCCTTCATCATCGGTGAAATTACCATTAATGGTGAGTTCTGCAGGTGCGGATAATCCATTGGTAACTTCTTGCTCCTCAGAGCAGAGCGTGGTGACATCAATATCTGATTTCTGCCCACCGGTATAACTGATCTCTTTTGTTGAACAAGAAATCCCTAAAAATACCGCATCAGCAGGGTTAACTTCTGTTGCGGGTAATTTCGAGACACTGATTTTAGTGCCTTGTGTTTTTTCATATTTACTAGACATGATCATTTCCTATTGGCATAAAAAAACCACCCGAAGGTGGCTTTAGTGTGAATAATAAGGCGATGCTATTGCCAAACTTGGCATTCAAATGTTGCTCTAAACAATCCTGTATCAGGCTCGTAGCCTTGTTTTTCTGAAATTTCAACAGGGCTTAATTTTGTTAATGCATTAGCAAATAACAAGCGAAGCTTTCTCGCCTCATCAATCGTATCGGCATAAACATCAACCTGAATATTCGTCATCGTTTCGGCTTTCCCCTTCAGTACATCGCCTTTGACATCGTACAAAGAGAAGACACACCAAGGCGCTGTTATTGCAGGGCTTGATTGTGGAGCAATATACGGAAAAACTTTATCAGGTAATACGGGTGATAAAATTGCGTAGATATCCGCCTCTGTCATTTTCCTAGCGCCTCATCAATCGCTCTATTTAATTCTCTAATGGCTAAATTGGCTGCCTTATCCGATTCACGATCAAAAGTGGGACGTATAAAAGGCTTCGGCGCCATTTTAGAAGTGCCCTCTTCAAGAAAGCGCCAATAAAAGGCATTGTTAGGATGATCACTTTTCATAGAGGTATCACTGTTTGTGCCTGATGCGTTACTCCCTCGAACATAAACGCCCGAAGAAACCTCGCCTTTATTGCGCATTCTGTGATTACGGGTCACTATATTTCGTGCTAATTTTCCCGTCTTTCGTGGTGCTGACGTTCTGATTTCATCACGTAATAACGTTGCGGCCGCATTAGTTGCTTTTCGCATCGCTTGATGACTTTCAGCTCGACTTAAAACATCTAACTCTCTTGATAAGTCGAGTAGATCGGAGAAATCCAAATTCATGATTGTTTAACTCCTTGTTTGCATAGCAATTCTAATCGAGTCAATTTCTCATCAGGGATGACTGACTGAATGTCATAAATTTGCTCACGCCAAACCATTCTGCAGGTACTGTTAATGTCGGGTCGATAACGCATCCACACTCTAACAGTAACCTCTGACATTTCAGCATTAGCGGATATCAGTTCACGACCAGAAAGATGTTTTACTTCGCACCGCACTGAAGCGATATCAATCCACTCTTTTTTAAGTTGCCCTGAAGGTAACTTAATGGGTACGTTCTGTTGAAATATGACAGTTTGACGCAATCTTCCTGCTTTCATGATTGCCCTCGCATGGGTCTGATACGATATTCACGCAATGCATTACATAGCGACTCGGGGAGTGATTGACCTTCACGATTCTCATACCAAAAACCAACCATTTGCATGAGCCTTATTTTTATATCTTCGGAAAGAAGTAAGCCATAATGATCATTTTCAGGTATTTCATCATCATACAATTTTCGGTTTGTTAATCTTTCCACTTCGGCTATCGCTGATGATAGATTTTGTTGAAGTAAATCATCATCCTGATCACCATCGATATAACATTGGCGTTTCAATTCATCGATAGTTGGAAATGCCATGAAACCTCCAATAAATCCTGCGACCTATCCCGATCGCAGGCACAAAAAAACCGCAATTAAGCGGTATCTATGAAACTGAGATACATAAACTCAGATTATTTAGTGGCTCCAGCTTTCAGTAACTTCACAGCATTACTGTCAACCAACATAGAGCCAACACGTTTCGTCGTATAGAAATGGACAAACGGTTTGTTGGTGTATGGGTCACGTAACATACGAACACCAATACGATCAAGAATAGTGTAACAGCGATTGAAGTTACCAAAAGCAATCGGCACAGCATCAGCAGAGACATCAGCAAATTGCTCATTTTCTGCAATACCATACCCTAATAATGCTGAAGGTTGCCCTAATTGCAGACCGGGTTGCCACAAATAATTACCTTGAGCATCTTTCAGTGTACGAACTTGGAATAATGTATTGTTATTCATCATAAATTTAGCACCTGTACGATAAACCTTTCGCATGGTGTAAATCAATTTCATGATTTCATCCGCGGTGATTTCTGTCGGTTTTTTCAATAACAAATGCTGTAACTTACCCCACTCACGCTCTTTATCGCCTTTATCGTCACTGCCGTATGCCAACAGGCCTTTAGGCTTTTTAATACCGTCACCGTGGGTAAATACCGCTTCTTCCTGCTCCGCAAATTCTGTGGCTAACTCACTGGTGATGAATTGCTCAACATTAAAAAAGGCATCATCAAGCATAGTTTGAGTAGCAGCAGGGTTGCCGTAAATTTCTCCCCATACAGGCTCAATAGAGGCGAGTTTTGATGTGTTGGTTTCAGGGCGTTTATCCACTTCACCCACCCATCCACTATTAGTGCCACCTTGATTAATCAGGCGTTTAAACTTCTCTGTGCCAACCGTAATCACATTACACTCTTGGCGCATAACCACTTCATCACGCAATGCCGTAATGATATTACGATCCAGTTCTTCGGGTACCGCATAACCGCCGTCAGGATCTGAACCGACCTGCATTGCTTTACGCTCTAATTCCGCAAGGCCATCATCTGTACCTTTACGCACAAATAATTCAAACGCGGTTTTATGCTTAGAGACATCTTTATTCGTCACGTTACCATCTGGACGTTTTACTGAAGCAAGTTCCGCTTCTAAATTGCTTTTTAATTCATCCAGCTCTGATAATTTTTCATTTAAGGTATCAACGGTTGCTGATAACTTACTTTTTTCAGCTTCAATCGCATCGATACGTTTATCATTCGACTTTTTAAATTCATCAAACTGACCTTTTAATTCCTGCGCAACTTCACTGACGTCTTTATGATCAATAGCCATAATTTTTCCTTTATTATTTAAAAATAGATTTCAATGTTTCTAATGCTTCTTGCTCAACATCACGCAGAGAAAGTGCATCGTAGCCTTTGGCCATAAAAGCCTTGGCTTGTGTTCGCGAAAGCCCAACATCGCGCAGGACTCGCTCAATACTTTTTTGTGTGGGTAATTCACCACGAGCAAATGCCGACTTCACATCACTGACTCGCGCTTCATCATTGGAAGGAAATGTCACTAAGCTGACTTCCCATAGGTCGATTTCTTTCAGTAGAAAGGCATCTTTACTGCGGTCATATTCATAATCTTTAAGAATGTAACCAATAGAAAGGCCGGAGAGTGATCCGGCTTTCATATGAGCATGTGCACGTTTAGATAAAGGATCGTCATCAATTAACAGGCGCCCTTTTACATAGAGTCCGGTGCTGTCTTCTCTCATTTCGGTATAAATACCAATAGGCTCAGCCATTTGGTGTTGCCAAAGTAAGGCAGGTAATGCACCTTTTTCTTTCCACTGACTCAGGGAATTAAGAAAAGCCCCCGGCATCACAATATCGGCATAACTGTCTTTTACCCCGAAAACGGAGCCGTAGCCTTCAAACTCGCCAGAGTCACTAACAGACTTAATTTTCAATGGCACATCAAGCCGTTGTTTGGTCATCATCGGCATGCGCTTTCTCCTCTTGTTTTTGGGTTTCTGGCTTAGTGGTCATGTTCATCGGTGTGAGATAAATATCACCACCCTCACGAGGATTTAATTCTTCGAGTTCACGACATTCATTAGGCGAATAAATCCCCCAGTTAATGCCTGTTGAGTAGGCTTCAAATCGCGATTTCATGTCACCACGTAATAAAGCACCAGTATTAAATTTGGCATAAAAAGTCCCTTGCTTACTGGCTTTTACTAGCCCTGCATTAATACGTTGCTCTATACGAATAAGGTAGGGAACAAGTGAGTAGTTAATAAAACCAATACCCAAGTTTTCAATGTTATTGAATGTGGCGCGATCGGTGTTTTGCACCATATGAAGAGGAACACGAAAAATACGGCAAATTTCCTCTAACTGAAACTTTCGTGTTTCAAGAAATTGCGCATCTTCAGCCGATAAACTGATTTGTTGCCACTTCAACCCCATTTCTAAAATCATCGGTTTGTGTGCATTGGCTAACCCTTGGTGCCGTTCACCGAAGTCAGATTTCAGTCTTTCGTAAGCATCATCTTTTAGATATTGATCCGTTTGTAATACACCACTTGTCACCGCACCGTTTCCAAACAAACGCGAACCATGCTCTTCGGTGGCTAATCCCAAACCAATAGCCTGACGTGCATAAGCGATTGGGCTTAACCCCACTAAACCATCAAGAGTAAAAATCCGTACATGCCAGATTTCTTGCTGTGTCAGTGTTTCACTTTTACCATTTGGAAATGTCACCTGATACTCAGGCTCCCATTGGCTATTTAATTTTGGCGTGACACAACTAGGATCGAGAGGTAGTAATTCAACCACTTCGCCTAAGGCGTACACCTTATAAGCATAAAAATTCCCCCTTAAACACAAACAGGCAATTAATAGTTCCCAAAGCTCTTGTGGTGTCATGTAATTATTGGGCTTAACCGCCAGTAATTTGTGTAACCGTTCTTTGGTGGCGCGTTTATTTCCTCTTTCTAATTGTTCATATAAAGAGCATGGCAACATCCCTACCGATTCTGCAAGAACACGAATACAACTAAATACAGAAGTCAGTTGCATAGCGAGTTGTGTACTCACTCTTCGACCAGAATAAGTGTCATAAGTCAATCCAATTAACTCACTCAGTTCTGATGAGGTCATCTCTTTCTGAGATTTCTGAAATAACCCAGGAAAAAACATTATTCCTCCTTGTTATTTCTAGGTTGTCCAAGCGCTCTTGAAACAAGGTATGACCATAAAAGGCACAGTAAACCCGCGCAAATATACCCTATCGGTGGGTAGATTAACCAAGCGCCCCATGACAACAAAAAGGCACCCGCAATCCCAACCAATAAGGCTGTTATTGTTAAAAATTTCATTAAATTTCCTTAGAGAGAGCGTAAGCCTCGAGAAGCGAGGACATCAGAGAGGTTTTGTTCCTGATCTCCACCATTCACCAATAATCGACTCATGCCTGTAAATAGTGCAACAGGGCCGTCAATTTTTGCCTCGGGTGTGGATTTATTAGGGAAAATATTGTCGTTTTTGTCTGGTTTAACCGTAACGTTCGACATCATCCAGTTCATGACAGGGTGTTGGCCATGATGAAACTTACCTGCATAAACCAGTGCTTCAATCTCCTTCATGGATTCGGAAAAGTTACGAACCGTTTGAGCAACCTCAACAAGGGGTAGCCCTTCTTCAGCGAGTGACAAACTAAATTGTGTCGCACTCCATGGGTCAAAACCCAGTTCGTTTAAGTTCTCACCCGTCACCCATTCAATAATTTCTTCTTTAATTTGAGCATGATCAACAACTTCACCATCGGTTAACGTGAGATACCCCATATCGGCCCATTTGCGATAGAGTTCCGCCATTTGTTTAGAGCAACGCTCAAGCCGGTCTTCGGGTAACCAAAACTTAAAATCAGCATGAACATGACCGTTATCAGGTTGTTTCCATACTTTAGCTGCCGCACAAATATCAATTTTATTAGCAAGGTCAACACCGACCCATAACGGATAAGTTTGTAATTCCTGTTGTGATGCGAGTTCAGGCGCACTATCCCACTTCATCATATCCATCCATGAAGATTCAGCCGTGACCCAAATATTCATGTGTTTAGTGAAGAAGTTAATCCGTGCAGAAACCTGCTCTTTGGCTTTCTTGGCTAGGCGGCGTAAATCATCCCAGCGCTTACAAACACCGAGACCCGGATTCGCTTTTTGCCACACGTTCTCATCAAAAGGATCATCGCCTTTATCTAAGGTGTAAATAATCGCGAAAAACGAGTCATCATCCACTTGGCCACGAAGCACTTTAATACCGTAATCCCGTAGTTCGTAACAAATCCCCTCTTTATTAAAGCCAGCTGTGGTGATCCCAAAAAGAAGAGACTGCAGACGCGCACCGGTGGCGGTTTCTAATACATCCCATACATCACGAGTTTTGTGTGCATGCAATTCATCAACAATGCCACAATGAATGTTCAAACCATCAAGGTTATTGGCATCACTGGAAAGCGGTTCAAACTTAGAGGCGGTTCTTTCTTGATAGATAGCGAGTTTATTAAACTCAAATAAACGTCCCAATGTCGCTTTGGACTTCTTCAGCATATTCTTCGCATCTTCAAATACGATACGAGCCTGATCACGCGTCGTAGCTGCTGAGTAAACTTCGGCACCGCCTTCACCATCGGCACCGGTCATATACAGCCCAATACCTGATGACAATGTGGATTTTGCATTTTTACGTGCAACTTCGTTATAAGCTGTGCGAAAACGACGGACAAAGACAACATCACCATCTTCATCTATAACTTCTTTACCCGTTTGTTCATCAATTAACGGAATAACAAAGCCAAAAATATTAATTAAGATAAATACATGCCAAGGCATTAAATTAATGGGTTTACCGGCTAATGCCCCTTTGACATGAGGAATAAAATTGTAAAAATCGAGTATGTGCTGTGCGCGATCTTCAATGAAATAGATGCCACGCTCAGGCCCATGCTCTAAATCATTCAAAAACCGTTGGCACGCTAAACGCACCAGTTCGCACGCAACAATTTCTCCAGCAACCACCTGTTCGGCGTACTGAATTCCATCTGCTACGATTGCCATTCATCATTTGCGCTTTTTCAAAAATGCCTCAAAAGGATCTTCTTCGGCGGGAGTGTTCATAGTGACTTTTGCTCGAGAAGCGGGAGTCATACCAAATTCACTTAACATGGCGCGAATACGTTTCCATGCATCAGATTTCATAGCGACTGCTGGGTGAGCTTTTTTTAATTTATCCCCCATCGATGACATAACATCGTATGTATAACCTTCTTCATCGAGTGTCTCGCAATGTTGTCGATACTCAACATAGGCTTCGACCAACATTTCTAATGCTTTAGCATCAAGTGTACTCATCACACCTAATGCGTTTAATTCTTCCCCTATTCGTTTAAACCAATACTTTCCCCGCTTATCAAAATACTTCGGAGTTGGGGGTACCCCTGAGGGGGGCTTTGGCTCTTTTTTATTAATCGGTCGTTTTGATGGGTTCCCCCTCACTAATTGCAGATGTGACGGGGTTTTAGGCGGTCCAGCCATAATAGAAATCTCCTATCAATAATCGCTTGGGGTTCCCCAAAAAAAGTTTTCTAACCTGCGGTGATGTGAAAAGAGGTAAGGGGGCGGTCCTAGGTGGCGAGAGTGGTAGGGATTTGACCCGCCCCTCCTCTCTGTGCATTATAATTTCAATATGAAATTAAATATTTTTATAACTTTATTTAATTGTTATATATCAATATATTAGGTTTAACATTAGATTCTTTCTTTTGCTGTCTTAGTTCTATGACAGGACCAGCACAGGCTTTGTAAGTTATCTTCTGCATCGGTACCTCCATGTGCTTTAGCAATGATATGGTCAACTGTTTTGGCTTCGGTTGCTCGCCCAGCTTTTAGGCACTCCTGACATAGATACTTATCACGCTTGAGTATACGTGCTCGTAACTTATCCCAGTTGGTACCATACCCACGTTGATGACGAGACTGACCGCGCTGGTGGGTTTCCCACCCTAGGTTTTGATGATCTTCACAGTAACCATTACGTTCTGTTGTTGTCTTGGCGCATCCCTGTTTACGACACGCTCTTGGTATTCGAGGTGGCATGATTATTTCTTTTACTTCTGACTATACGGCAATACACCGAAGCCTTTTAATAAAAGTGCTTCGAGTAGCTATCTTCATATTGATAATTAGCATCTTGATTATAATGTGTAAATTATACTTAATTCCTTTTCGCTAACTAGAATCCCATTAGTTTTTTTAATATATTTAGTTTTATTCAGTACATCAGGATTGTTCTGAATAAATTTTATAATCCAATCAATACTACTTTCTAAAAAATCCAAGCTGGACTTTAACATTTTTTTTTCACTAATATCATCAAGGGTATAACCACTAAAATTAAATCCAATTGTTAGGGTTTTTCTATCAGGTGAAATTCGAGGTGTAATAATTTTGTTTTCTATTAAGTTATCACTATAATAGAAAACTCTCTCATAATGCCCAATTAATATTTTATTACGTTTAATTATTTCTGATAAAATCCAAAAAGAAGTTGATGTATGATAACGTTCTTTTCTTATTTGGTTTTCCAAAAAACACCACAATAAATCATAAAAAAACCTATAATTCTTAGTAGGTTCTGATGAAAATGCCAGTTCAAACAATTCGGCTGTTTCAGTAGCTATCTCCTTTTTAAAATTAATGTCAAAATAAAGATAATCGTTTAGGGAAATCAAATTACCTTCCCCCTCAGTCCAACCAACTAGTTTAATACTTTTTTCATCAAAAATGTTCATATAGCTAACCATAAGTTTCCAATATATTATTTATATTTAAAATATATATGAATAAATTAACTATACAACTTTATTGCACACACTCCGTTCTAATATAATCTTGTAGCCCTAATATCACTTGCTCTGACTCTGCAATTCGCTCTCTGAGTAACCAATAATTTCGGATAGTGGTCTCAGTAGGTCGGGCGGTGGTTGCATCATCCATGCTGGTGGTGGGATTACTGGTGCTCTTTGGACAGTTGGCTTTGATGTACACCCGCTCAGGATTACGCTCACTAATATCACGCAAGCGACTAATTTCATTCTTTGCATTAACAAGCTCCTGTATGTGTCTTGTATCAAGTTGATTTAGTCGCTCTATGCGAACTTGATAGTCAGCATTGATAGCCTTTTGCTCTTCGAGTGTGGACATAAGTTCTTTGTTTTTTTCTGTCAGTGCATTAATTCTTTTCGCTTGTGCATTAATCAGAACGCAACCACCAGCAACAATACCCATTATCACAATGACAATGTAAAGTTTCCAATGCTTCATAATTAGTACCGATAATGAGAGAGAGCTATCTGACAGCGCTTTTCTAAACTGGCTTTATCATTAACACATGAATTATCAATTGAGAGATAAATGCCACCAGCAACCGTGATAAGTAATACGAGGATAAAGCTGATAACGATGATTAAAGGTTTCCATGACATAGTGCTGACTCCGCATCTCTACGACTGACTAGCCCTCGCCACACTTTTCCACCCGCATAAACCCAGCGCTTCATTTCTTCACAAGCGCCATACTGATCACCTGCGTTTAATTTCTTTAGTAATGTAGAGCGTGCAAATGCTGTGGTACCCACATTGAAAGCAAAGGAATATAGGGAGGCTTTTGTTTTATCATCTACCGGCACTTTAACCAGGACATCAACTTGTTGTTGCGTTCTGATAAAGTCTTTCTGAAGTAACTCGTCACATTCTTGCTGTGTGTATGTCTTACCTTGAATAATGTCTTTGCCAGTATGGCCATAACAAACCGTCAGAACACCTGCAACATCTCGGTAAGGTTCATAGCGAACACCTTCAAAATAACCAATCACTGTTATCGCAATACTTACCGCACCAGCACTTGCAACTGCTACTACCTTCTGTTTTAGATTCATTAAATGTCCTTTTTAGCTTTAGTCAGCATCTCGCCAACTATCTTTTCTATGTCTTGCGGATCACTAGAACAATTTCGATGAACTAATTCAGCAAATAACGCTGTTCGTTTCCGTTGTTCTCGCTGTGTCATAAAGTAAGTTGCTAATCCAAGGAGCATGCTGAATCCCATCCCTATTACAAACCCCCATTCATAAAGTGAAAGACTTGCAAAAAAGGCAGTTAAGCCAGCTGTTCCGTAGGTAGCATTGGTCAATTTTTCCATGCGCATATACACCCCCTACGGAGTGTCCGTTGATGATTAATGTGAGTAAGTTAAACGTGAAAACATTAAACTTAAGTTAAAGTGATAGGTCAGCCCAATGTAATTAACCGGAGGAATGGCTGATTTACTTCGGTGTGAGAAATTAAATGACAACAAAAAATGTAAATTATAATTTTACCTCTAACGTAAAAACAGAAGAGGAACTATTAGAAGAAATTAGTGTTTTAAAGTTAATAATAACGCTTTTAGTCAATAATTTACCAACAGATGATAGGGCGTTACTTATAAAAAATTTGCAAAAATTTCCTAATCAAATAACAAGTAACTACATTAAAAATTTCAAAATAATTGACGAATGATTTCATCATACTTAACAGGCTACAGTGATAGCCTGTTTTAGAAGAAAAAAGCTTATCCTGATAACCTTCTCTACCATGAAACAAATTAATCTCTTTTGTACTTTGCTATAATAACTTCTCTTGATTCAATCATAATATTTCTTAATTCAATTCTTAATTGTTTCACTAACAAACGATCAAGACAGTCCACAAGATCAGCATCTAAGCGGGCGTATTTTTTTAATTCTTGAATTAAATTATTTACATTAATAACAAAAGTTGAAAACTTTGCTTCATATTCATCATGTTTACTTAGTAGTAAAAGTAATTTCTGTACCCCAAACTCAACATCTCTCTCTGATTCATAGGATCTTTTTATTGATCCGATACAGCTTCCTCTACGCAGTTCACAATTTAATTCTATATTTGCAATTAATATTGTTGAATCAGTTACAAACCCAGCCAAAGTGTTGCGAAATTCCATAACCCATTCATCTTTAGCTTTTAATGTATTTTGATATTCCGCCAGTCTATAATTATTTTTTAATGCATACCAAGCAATAAACGATGGAATTAGAGCAGCAAAAAAAGAACTAATCACTGTTTCCCATGAAAAAGATGTTGATACCAATATTTTAGGTAATTCTTTAATTATCACAGATAGAGTATTAGTTATTTGTTCAGTGGAATTAGACATTATTATATCCATTTAAGATTACTATTATTAAGTATAAAAGCTATACATTACAGCTAATACCAATATTTATACATTGAACACTTTTATATATTTCAATCAGTATAATACTGTTTACAATAATATTTTTCATCTAAAAGAGAATCTATTTAAATAGTCCTTTATATTCTAACTACCTGATAATTAAATCTGTAAAAGTTACTTACAAATTAATGCTTTTATTTCTTGCTCTGTTTGTTCAAAGCGCACTTTCTCAAGTTCAACTCCAAGAACTCGACGATTTAACTTTAATGCTGACTTTAGTGTTGCCCCTGATCCCATAAAGAAATCAGCAACCAAATCCCCTTCACAACTGCTAGAGCGAATAATGTGTTCCATCATGGTTGATGGTTTCTCACAAGGATGCTTGCCGGGATAGTATTGAACAGGGGGATAAGTCCAAACATCGGTGTAAGGAACATCTGCAGTCACAAAGAATGGCCGTCTTAATAAACCATATTCTTTTATTAACTCTTGGTAGTCTTTTTGTAATGTAAATTGCTCTCGTTCTAACTCACTAAAGTGACGAAATAACGGTGATATTTTTTCTTGTTTATCAGCAATGTGTGTAAACAGTGTTTGTAACTTTTTATAGTCTTCTTCGCTAGGTAATTGCCACTGACTACTACCAAACCAATGACTGCACATTTGCTTACCTGTTGCTTGGTCTATTTCTTTTGAACTTACCTGCAGTGCTAAACGAGCATTTCTAAAATAATCAATCAGAGGCTTAAATACGTTCTGTTTTAGCCCTTTGCATTTTAAAGAAAATTCAGAACCTTTAGCTGTGACTGGTTTTTGATAATGTTCAGCAAAGAGTATTCGCTCTGTTGAAGGGAAAAAGGCACGTAGGCTTTCTTTATTTTGTCGTCGCCATGGACCTGAGGGTTTAGCCCAAATGATGTGACTTAATACATTAAATCGCCCACGAACTAGCAATTCAGTATCTGACGCCAATTTAGAGCCACAGAATAAATACAAACTTCCATTGGTTTTTAATACCCGCCAGAACTCAGCTAATACCTCATCAAGCCAAGACAGATATGCCTCAACACTATCCCACTGATTATCCCATGCACACGATTTCACTCTAAAGTAAGGTGGATCCGTTGCGATTAAATCAATGCTGTTATCAGGTAGTGTTTTTAATACAGAGAGTGCGTCGTCGTTAAATAGTTGCATCAGAAGTCCTTTTCTACACAATAAAAAAGCCGATGACTGTCAAGCCACCAGCTTTATAAATTCTTTCTATTTTTTAGGCTGTACGCATATAGCTATTTCCTTGCTTTGCGACAAACCCTGCTATTTCAAACTGAGTTAATAGAAACTCACAATTTTCATTACTTAACCCAGTTTGATTTGAAATCGCTTGTACTGTTTGCCAATCACTTTTTGAGATTGTCTCAAGTACACAACTTGCCTGCGTTGTCATATCATACTGTTTTAACATGATATTTTATACCTCTGGTGAGTTATTGTGCATAACTACACATGTAACTCTGACCAAAGAGAACAGCAAGTCTTATTTGTTTAAATAAGAAAAAAGCCCACTAATGTGATCTTTATTTAATGATGTGAGTCAGTTAAAAGAGTTAATATAAAACTTTAGATAAACTAATGAATCACCCCAGTATAATTAACCAAATAATGGCTAATTAATTTTGGGAATTCAGCGTATCAAAGGGGATAATAATGGCCAGTACTACTGACTTCAACTCTTGGTTATCTAACTGGGTGGATGGAAACGACCACTATGATGTACACGCTCTATATTCAGCGGTTGAAACTACTGAAGACATGGGGACTTACTCATGCGAGGTAGGCTCAAGAGACGGAACATGGGTAGTAAAAGCTCCACATGCCGATGAACATCTATTCCTTGCATCCAAGAGTGCGAGATCCGCATTTTTAAAAGCCCTTCACGATCATTCTGTTGGTCCTGATGATGAGATGGATATAGATTCATGGCATTATATGCACCGTGCAATGGAAAAAGATAAATCGTAACCTCTAAATAACAACCTATGTAATTAACAGCCGTTGTAATATTCATATCAGCGCGCTGTTTTTTTATTATCCATAGTTCAGATAATAAAAAACCCCGCAAAAGCGAGGTTTTACAAAATAGTGTGGTAATTAAAAAACGCCCACTATCTAAATAGTATAATCCAATTTTATGCAAAATACAAATGCTCATTAAAACATATAGATTTTACTTATATAAAATTTATATATAATTAATGGATGGTTTTGAGCCAATAACTATCACCACTACATAATGGAGCTTTCAGTGAAGATTTTTGAAAAGAAAATATACATAGGATCAATTGTTGGTATTATTGCGACGATTATAGGAGTTATTGCCGTATTTTTTCCAAGTCTTTTTAATATGGAAAAAGAAAAATTTATTACCTATCAATCAATAATTGAAGATAAAAGCAGTGCAAATAAATTTGAAACCTTCCTAAAAGATAGAATTGAAGATAAAAAGCTTTTCAAACTAAACATTTCTATATGCCAACAATCAAATATTACATCGGCCGAAAGAACTGATTCTCTTGAGGTGGTGGAACTTCTAAAGTCAAATTATCAATTATCATTATTTGATTACCAAGAGGGATATCCAATCATGATTGGTAGTGAATATCTTTCTCAATACTCTACTGGTTATCTACCTATAATATTTATCTCGATGACAAAAAAAGAGATTATAGAGGATGAATTTAAGCCTTTCTTTGAATATTTTAATTTCCCCGATTCCGAAGTCGTAAGTTACGATGGGATTAGGTCTGGAACAAACAGAGAATGTGGCAATGGTGGTATTGACATTAAAGGCTATTTTCTTTTTGATAAAGATGAAATATATCGGTCCATGATGACTGATACCATGGCATATTATTTTTCTGCTATATCTGAAAAAGATGTGAAACTTCGAGATTATTAAATTTCAAATTCAGGAAGCAACCAGCTCGACTCAAATTGGCTGGTTGCTCTATTAATTACAATCAATTAATAATTTTTTTGAACATACATTCTGCAACACTTTCCTCAATAAAACATTTTGTAATTAAATTTTCATAAAATGGTTTCCAATTTCGTGACCATGATGATTGAGTTAAATCAGGTATCAAATGTTTTATAGCATTAAATGCCACTGACGATGGTATTCTTTTATATCCACGACCAGCACAACGAGGGCACTCTTTAAATACAGGTACACCTTGTAGCTCAGTCTGTATATCATCGAGTACCTTTCCTCTCCCCTTACAGCGACAACGGTGTGTTAATTGGCCTTTTCCGTTACATGCTCCACAAATGACTTTTTCGGTTTCCTTAACTTCCCGTTCAGTATTTGTATATCTCCTAGGTTGCCCCTTAGAGAATATTGGAAAAATAGCAGCTCTAGTGGGATATTTTGTTATGGTGATTTTTTTATAGACCATCCCTTTTCCATTACACGCTGAACACTCGCAAACCGAACCTGCTGAACGAGCGTAATCTTCAAACGCCATCTTTGATAAAATAACTAAACAGTAACCTAGTTTATTACCTGCTGACTTAGCTACCAGCCGTGGCGTTACTTTTAATGCGTATTTTGTTAGTTGTCCAACGGCGTTGGACTTATCCTCTTCGCTTACGTCATTCTTAGCAAAAAACGCAGACATGCCAAATTTAGCGCGATGTTCCGTCATGCCAAGTGCTCCAGCAGTATCCATCCCTTTCATTCTGTCGGGATCTGTACAGTTTGGTGTATCGGTGATCATCGGTGACTTTGGATAAAATTGTTTTAATGCTGATTCTAATTTCATGCTAATACTCCTCGTGCCGTACACACGTTAAATAAGTGCACCGATGCCCAGCGACCGGTTTAAAAAATGAAATAACAAATCGAGTTGATTGCCGTGAGAGGCTTCCCACTGTTTTGGGTCGCGGTGTAACTCATCATGATGAATGCGACACAATGGAATAGTGAATAAGTCGTGAGCCTTCGTTCCCATACCGCCCATGCCATGACCTATGATGTGGTGCGGATCATCAGCCTGTTGCCCACACACGCAACACGGTTGAGTCTTTACCCATTGCAACCAGTTGGTATTTTCCCAACGTTGCATTTTAGGTTTAAGAAGAAATGACGCTGGTGGCTCCAGATCAACAGCAACTTTAATAATCGGCTTTATCGCATCTAAACGCTCATTCATTGCGGATAGTGCCGTTACGTTGCTTGGGATAATGTCAGATTCAGGAAAACCGCCGTGAACTCTGCGTTCTTCTTGTTTATCTGACCAATTTAAAATCTGGCGCAATATTGCTTCTGGCAATTCATCAACCAAGCTATGCATTACTGCAAATGAGAAAAAATCAGGAATAGTTAGCTGGTGGCCATTATCCAATCTCAAGCGACTACGAATAGTATCCAACATCCAATTAATTCGATTTTTATGAGCCAATTCAGCAACCCACCCAGCAGATGAATTTCTAATATGGTTATCATGATGCCAACAAGTGCGGATCACACCAGCCTCGTGAAAGGTCGTCACTAACTCATGGTGATGATAATTATCTTCATCGTTATCAATCTGGCAGCACTTGATATTACGGATAACCCACGTATCCATCGGTGATACTTTATCAATGGTATGGATCACTTTTTTGCTATTAAGAAATTGGACGATGCGCTTATTGTTTAAAATCGGCTGTTCATCACCCGTTAATGCGCCTGAGGGCAACACATCTAAACTTTTAGGCACATCACTAATAATCACACGATGGTGCTTCTTAAATTGCTCGAGTAATTCCGCACCCGGTTTAAGCAACACAACACCAAGTTCTGGCTGAATATAAGGCGTTAATAATAATTTCATGCACTCACCTGTTTATTCAGCATCACCATACGGATCAGCTCATCCGTTTTACTCTCAAAGAAATGGAGTTGGATTTCACGAGGATTATTAGGACTGGTCATGTTCTTCCCAAGCTGACAACATCTAGCAGTAGCAATAGGCGCTCCTGTGATCTCAGGAGCGGTCGAAATATCATCAATAACAATTAATCCATTCATGTTATTTCTCTCCACGTTTTACTCGTGACCGTACATCACGCTTTTACTATGCTGACGAATGGTTATTTCAAGCTTCCCGCCTTTAATAACGTCCATCCATTCAACATCCATTTTTTTAATCTGTTTATCATCCACCCATACACCCGCATGAGTAAGCGCATCAAAAGGTGCTTTTAAGAAATTATCGATATCTCTGGCTTGTTTAGTTGGTGGATATAATTTCACTGAAACAAACACATCACTCTCAATAGCCTTAGGTCTACGCTTTAATTGTTCATAGACTGCTGCAATCGCATTTGCTCTAAAGATCCGCCCTTTTGCACTGACCAAGGTTCCTCTTTGGGTATTTCTCCAATAGGTATTCACACTAGGTGGAAATGGGAGTATGAGAACTAGTTCAGGCATAAGTCCCCCATAAGCCAATTAGCAATGTCACCACAAACCAAAACCCAACAAACAAAATGTATTTAGTTAGCATTACTGAGCCTCCTGTGACATTTCAGTCGCTTGTTTCCAAATGCTGTTCCATGCTTGACGACCAGAAAACTCACTCATACGACGAATGCCTGTCTTACCCGCTAATTCAAGTGCAATCTCTTCAATACGGTTTTGAGGTTTAGAGCGAGAACCAATCAAGCGAGAGAAAGCACTGTCACGTTCAACTGTATCAACTTGAACCTTTGGCTCATCTTTTGGCTTTTGGCTACGAACGATCAGCTCATCAAAGTGTTTACGTAATTTACGAGGGCTTAAAATGTTTTGGTGCCAGAATGAATCTTTATTGGCCCAATCGAACAACGCACAAATTTGCTCATGAGTACGCCCATCGATTTGACGCATCAAACGAATATCGTTCGCCCAGTCATACCAAGTAGGTTCTAACGCAGATGGATTCAGTTTTTTAACACGTCCAAACATCCATTTTGCCGTTTTCAAATCACCTTCATCACCCCATTTTTGAAAGTTTGCGCTGTAAATCACGGCTTCGGGATAACGAGTTAAAAAATCATTTTTAGGCTGGTCGCTGGATTCGCCAGAATTCTGCGACGAATGATCTGTTTCTGTTGTACTCTCTGAAGTAATCTCTGTTGTATTCTCTGTAAGAACAGGCCATTTTGACCCGTTCAGAACAGCGCATTTTGAACTGTTTGAAGGCTTCAATTTGCGCTTATCGATAAGGTCATTTTGAACTATTCGATTAGATGAATTATCATCGTTCGACTGGGTCATATTGACTTCATCGGTCAGCAAGTGGTGATCGTAGTTAATCGCATAATAATTAGTACGGTCATGGTTCGATTTATTGATTTGCTCGATGCGTAAAACGCCCTGCTTTTTCAAATTGGTAAAAGCACGTTTAATCGTTGATTCAGAGAAAAAAGGAAATTGATTCTTCCACTCTTCGACGGTGTTATAAATCCAGCGTGAGCCGTCATATTCAACACCTGAAGTAGTTTCAGTTAGCCAATATTGAATTTGCTGTAACAGCATCGCCTCATTTAAACCAAGGCGTACCGCTAATTCAGGAATAACGACTAAAGGGCGACTTTTTAGTAATAATAAACTCATCTTGCCACCTCATTACTTAATACGTGTGTACTTCTCTTTGAATCGTTGCAAGGGTTCACACTGTGGGTCATCACAACCATCAAGCATAAAAATGACACGCTGTTTTTCTCTGTCATAACGAACAACATGAACAACGATACCCCTGTGATTTTTGTAGTAGTGATCAAGTTGGTTTGGGTTCTCATTGTTCATTGCCCGCCCTTAAACCATGTTTTGAATTGAAATCATCTACAAGCCAACGCATAAATTGGTAGTTGGTTTCTTGGTAGCCATTTGGTACTTTAATTTCATAGACAAAACGGCCATCACGCATTGAAGCTCGTACTTGCGTACGGCATGCTAAGTTTGATAATCTACTCATGCTAATTTCTCTTCACACAATTGAAATTTGCAACCGAAGCCAGCGACCGTACATCGTTGGCTTCACCCTTTCTGGATATAGCCATCTTTAATTTCTCTTTTGATGTAACGAAACAAACGCATTCATAAATGTGCGGATCTGTGAAATTAATCCATCCAACATCATTTTTATTTTTTGTTCTTCTTCGTTATCAATAACGCCATCAGCCAAGCTATCTTTCATCAATAACGCTAAACGCCCCTGCATTTCGTCAACACCGCTACGCAGTACAAACAATTCCGTTTCATCCAGTTCCGCAGGACTAATTCTGTCCACGAGCAAACGGTTTGATTCACGAGCGACAAATTCAGCAAATAAAACGGTCTTAGAAATATCTTGCATCGCTAATAGCTCGTTTAAATCAAACGAACGACAGCCGTTTTTCTCATAAAGCTTGTTGTTGAATGATGTTAAAGACAGGCCAAGTGCTCCAGCCATCGCCTCTCGTCCACCAGCTGTCGCCTCACACATTTCTTTCACTACCTGTTTTATTGATTGGTTACTCATTTCCTACCACCATTGATAAATTCTTGTAGTTAACTGCTTTAAGCGGTTTTGTTATTGTTTTGGCAGACCATCGGTTTTATTTGGATAGAGATCTGGGCGCAATTGATGAGGTGATACAACCCAACCACCCAACTCACATAATTGGATCACTCGCTCTGCTGGTACTTTGTTATTTTTAATCCAGTTAAAAACTGACTGAGGGGAATTAAAGCCAAACATTCGAGATACCGCAGACGGCACTCCAATTGTTCTAATTGCTTTTTCTGTATAATTTTCTTGGTGCATGAATGCCTCTCCTTAAGTAATACATCAATACTACTTAAAGTAGACAAATAAAACAACTTAAAATAGAAATGACAATGACAGGATTGGTAGATAGAATTCTACTTATGGTAGAAAATAACAAATATGATAGTTTCGCTAAACGACTAACCCAGCGAATGAAAGAGGTTAATGTAGATATTCGGCAATTGTCCGAACAGGTTGGCGTGTCTTATGAAATGGCGCGTCGATATACATTAGGCACAGCCAAACCTAGAGATGACAAGATGGAATTAGTTGCTAAAACCGTTTTTTCAACCCCAGCATATCTTGATTATGGAATCGGCCTAGAAACCGATCCTAAAAATGAATTCAATAAAGACACAGCCATAGTTAGACAAATTGAAGTTTTTGCATCAGCTGGCAATGGTTATGTTAATAATCCATTTCCGGAAGTTGTTAGGTCAATAGAAATACCTCAAGAACGTGTTTACGAGTTGTTTGGTCGCAGTAATTTAGATGGAGTGATGATCATCAATGTTGATGGCGATAGTATGACTCCAACACTGAATCCTAAAGACTTACTTTTTATAGATACTAAAATAAATCAATTCAATGGTGATGGTATTTATATCTTTAACTTTGAAGATTCTACCTTTATTAAACGATTACAACGCGTTAAAGGTAGAAAGTTAGCTGTAATATCAGATAATGATTTTTACCCTCCATTTTTCATTGATGATCATGAAATACATGAAGTTTATTTTCATGGAAAGCTTATAAGAAGCCTACCAATGTCGTTTAAACAATTCGCATAAACATTAAAACCAACTAAAAGTTGGTTTTTTTACGCCCCTGCTTTCTACTTTTAGTTGTTGACAATGTCTACTTTTAGTTGCATCCTATTTCTAAAGCGAAATAAACTGTGTGAAGAGAATAACTATGACAACTGAACCAACAATCATACCGCCAGCTAATTTCACTGATAGAGATGTTGTCGATTGGATGAAAGAGAAACTATCGTCTATCAAAGTCCTCGGTGAGTTAAACGCAAGACGTGAAGAGCTGGTGGATAAACTAGCAAAACTGGATGCTGAAATAGACGAGTGCAGAATCAAAAGCGCTATTCAGATACAAAGTGAATAATTTTTATGTGTGAAGAGAAACAATTGTGTGGAGGGAAATTGGCGTGAGTAATGGAAACGTAGTTGAACTTAAAGTGAATGGCGCCACGGTCTGTTATTTGAATACGACAAGCGCCATATCAATTGATTATTTGTCATTTATTGATAAAACAATTGAGACTTTAATGAATGATAAAACATCATTAGAACTAGAAGCAAATACTAAGGGTAAAACACTTAATCATGAGCATTCAGCATTCTCGACAATTAAAGATCCCAAAGGTCTTTAATAAAAGAATCGACTCTAATTGTTGTACTGCCTTTGGATGCTTTTAAAAAATACTCAACCACATTATCAGGTAGATTGGTGTTCCATTTATCATAAGAATACTTAGGAAAATATTCATTAAAAATACTTTGTACTGAATATTCACCACCTTTTATATCTGAAATCATATTGCACTGATAGAGACACTTTGCAATTAACGTTGATTTAAGCATTTTATTTTCTCTTGGTTGTGTAGGAACTTCCAAGAATACCACCACCGCCTGAGGTGGGAAAATAATCAGGCACAATATTTGAAGTGTAAATCCATTTTTATTTTTTATTATCAACACCAGGGAAATTTAATCTCGATTAATTCGAGAGGAATTCTTATTACCTAAAAATTGTGTGGAGAGAATATGTCTTATATTGCAACAGCAACAAATAAACATTTCTATTATCTCGATGTACGGATCGAGGATATAGATATTCAAGATATTGCCAGTGGCCTTGCTAATGAATGTCGCTTTAATGGACAAGTTGATAATTTCTATTCTGTGGCTCAGCACTCGGTATATACAAGTTATTTAGTTGCGCCTGAATATGCTTTAGAAGCCCTACTTCATGATGCCAGTGAAGCTTATGTCAAAGACCTACCATCACCACTTAAAAAGCTATTGCCTGAATATAAATTAATTGAATTACGTGTAGAAAAGATGATCCGCAAAAAGTTTGGGCTACCTGAAACAACGTCTGATGCAGTGCATTTTGCTGACTTAATGATGTTAGCCACAGAAAAGCGTGATTTAGAAATTGATACCGGTAGTAACTGGTTAATGCTTGAAGGTATTCCAGCAAGTGATTTTGTTATTAACCCACTAACACCTCCACAAGCAAAAGCCTTATTCCTCCGCCGTTTTAATGAACTTTATAATGGGGCTGAAAATGGCTAATGGATCAGTAAACAAAGTCATTCTTATCGGCAATTTAGGGCGCGATCCTGAAATTCGCTATCTTCCTTCTGGCGGTGCTGTTGCCAATTTAGCTGTGGCCACATCAGAAAAATGGCGCGATAAACAAACGGGTGAAAATCGCGAAAAAACAGAATGGCATCGGGTCGTTCTGTTTGGAAAGCTTGCAGATATCGCCAGTGGCTATTTGTGCAAAGGCTCTCAAATTTATATTGAGGGCCAACTACAAACGCGCGAGTGGGATGATAACGGCATTAAACGCTATACAACAGAAATTGTTGTAAAGATTGGCGGTTCAATGCAAATGCTAGGTGGTGCTAGTAAATCAGCAGGTTCACAGTCTGCACAGCAAAATCAGCCACCAGCTCAACCGCAAGCCCAAAGTAGTCAACCACCAATGGATTTTGAGGATGATATTCCCTTCGCTCCGATTGGGCTTATGTATCCACACCATTTAATTAATGTGATTTAGTTAAGGATAAATATGATAACCATTAACTCTTATTTCAGTGGCGCAGGCTTAATGGATATTGGTCTTTTACAGGCAGGTCTGAAAATAGGCCAATCTTTTGAAATTGATGCATCAGCTTGCAAAACCTACCGTCATAATTTAGGTGATCATATTAAAGAGTGCGATATCACAAAAGAGTTAGTTTTAGAGCAAGATTCATGTGACGGAATGATTTTCACTTATCCATGCACTAGGTACAGCACAATCGGCGATATACATGGTGTGAGAACTGGTGATGAATTATTCCTACATGCGTTACGCCACCTTGCAATCGCTCGGCCTGAGTTTTATGTCGTTGAAAATGTGCCAGGTATGAGAGCTTTCCCCGTAGTAATGGAAGCTATGCAGAAAATGCCTGACTACTATGTTAATGTTTTCTGCCCAATTAAATCTGAAACTTGGCTACCACAAAAGCGAAGCCGCTTAATAATTATCGGTACGAAAAGAAATTTCATACCGCGACCTCCAGAGAACCATAAACCAATTAAATTGGCTGACATTCTGGAAAAAGAACCAGAGATCACTATACCGAATTCTGTTTATTCGAGAATGAATGGTGCATACCGCGATAAGCCCATTATTAGTAATCCACTAAACGGTGATATTGCGCCAACGTGTGTTGCCCACTATGCGAAAGATAAAAGCACTAGGTTGGTTACAGATAAAAACTTTCATATGGGTGTTCGCCCATACACTGTACGCGAATATGCAAGACTTCAAGGAGTTCCTGATTGGTTTCAATTTCCAGTGAGCCAAACTGATGCATATAGACAAATCGGTAATGGCGTTAGTGTCCAGGTTGGCGAATGGATTGGAAATGAAATTAAACGTTATATCGTAGGAATGAAATAAATAATCACCAGCAGCACTAACTAATATCTATTTAAACTGTGTACGGACAGTGTGGAGAGAAAAATATGCAAATGTTGACTTTAGAGGAGTGGGCGCAAGAAAGATATAAAAGTCGTCCACCAAAGTTAGGAACGCTACAGCGATATGCTCGTGGTGGCCTGTTCTACCCACCAGCAAGGAAAGAAGGTGGCATTTGGCGCGTGAGAGAAGATGCCGACCTTGTCGGTAATTTGACATCACCGGTTATCAATAACAACGATAACCCTATTTTACAAAGGATCCTCAAAGATGGCTGCCAGACCTCGTAAAAATAACGTCAATATCCCGAATCTTTACCCATTATTTAGTCGTAAAGCTAACAAGGTTTATTGGCGTTATCGCCATCCTGTAACAGGTAAATATCATGCCCTCGGTGATAATGAAGCCGAGGCGAAAGCAATCGCTATTGAGGCTAATACAAGGTTAGCGGAACAACGTAGCCGACAAGTTATGGCTATTGGTGATCGGGTGGCAAAAATAAAAGGTAAAGAAATCACGGTTAATACTTGGTTGGATAAATACTGGATTATTCAAGAAGAGCGTTTAAAAGAAGGTGATATAAAACCGAATACTTATAAACAAAAAAGGAAGCCAGTAGATTTAATGAGGCAAGCCTTATCCATGAAATCGTTACCTGCTGTTGATGCCAGAGATATTGCTGAAATTCTGGATGAATATAAATCTAATGGCCAACACAGAATGGCACAAGTTATTCGCTCTGTTTTAATTGATGTATTTAAAGAAGCGCAACATGCAGGTGAAGTTCCTCCCGGTTATAACCCTGCCCTCGCTACTAAACAGCCAAAACGAAAAGTAACTCGCCAACGTCTTAATTTTGATGAATGGAAAAAGATATTTGAGATTGCTGATAAACAACATCGTTATGTCGGAAATGCCATGTTGCTTGCACTTATTACAGGCCAACGATTAGGTGATATTTCGGCAATGAAGTTTAGTGATATTTGGGATGACCATTTGCATATTACTCAAGAAAAAACGGGTGCTAAATTAGCTATTCCATTATCACTACGTTCTGAACAATTAAATATGTCATTACGTGATGTTGTTGCCCGTTGTCGTGATCGCGTTATTAGCCCTTATCTTATTCATTATTTTCATACCACTTCACAATCTAAACGTGGTGATCAAGTTACTGCAAATACACTAACGACTAACTTTAAAAAGGCGAGAAATAAAACGGATATTGATTGGGGAGAAGGGACACCTGCAACATTTCATGAACAACGATCTTTATCTGAAAGATTATATAGAGCACAAGGTATAAACACTAAAGATTTGCTGGGTCATAAGAACCAACAGCAAACCGATAGATATCATGATGATAGGGGAAAAGATTGGATAAGAATCATTCTTTAACATACAAATATTTTGATGTAAACCAAATTATTGGTTTACCATTTTTTTCCTTAACTTCTTCATCACCATTTTCACCAATAGTTTTAGCTCTAAATGTTAAATAATACAGCCCAGGATCTTTTACACGTAGTGCATAACTGATTTTTCTTTCTGCTGAAATTGGGATAATTAGATCATACATAGGTGTATGTTTAATATTCTTATCATCTGACAAAATCTCATAAAAGTTAGGGTGATATGTCGATAATGCTATTATTTTTTCATTATCGACTCTAACTCTTTGTATTGTCATCGATTCTTTATCTAAACCGATATGAATTGGTTCTGTTCCATTATTTCTAATCGTTATCACAGGAAGTATATAAATACCATTACAATCTCTGGCTTCATTAACTTCTATCGAAAAAAATGTTGATTCAGTGTTCTTAATTCTCTTTTGTATTTCTTGTAACTCAATCGATGCTTTCTCTTTCTGATTTAAAGCATCAAATGTATATGCTCCCCATGTAAGAGTCAAAATAGCACATGCACCTATAGCAATATTATTAAAATTAGAATGTTTTTCCCAAATATTTTTGTAAAAAAAAGCACTAACTAAAATAATAATGATCAGCACAATAAATATAAACCATGACATTAAATTTATATCAGCAATATTCATCTATCCCCCTATATGGATAGCATCCCCATCATCAGGATAATCTTCCTCTTCTATATTATTTGAATTGACAAATCCACTATTCTGTTCTGCAGCCTTAAGTCTTAATTGACGTCTAATCCTTTCTATGTCCAAATCATGTTGTAACACATTAAAATTATCATCAACAATATTTATTATTTCAGGAAACCTATCTGTATAGGTTGATTCAGAAAACTCTAATCCCTTAGCTGGACTTGATATTGTCAACATAATATACAGAAAAACCATACCAGCAATTTTTGAAGAATTGTTAAATTTTAACCACACATCTCCTGGTGACATTAAAACTTGTTGTGAAGTTAAATCAAGTATTCCGAGGTTCGAATACTCTTCCATTGCATTCTTAAGGTCTTCATACTCTATATGATAGTCATCGCTAGTTGTTACTGATGTTTGTTCAAGGTGTCTTGAAATCATAATAGACAAGACTTGCACTCTATCAATTAATTCAGCTAATTGCTTTAATGTATGATGTTTTAGAGCTTCTGGTTGTTCAACCCTTAGACTACTATAATAATTATCTCCATCAATAAAAAATGATGAAAGCCAATGGAATACTTCTTTAGAATTATCACCTAATGAAAAAACAGCTTGGTATGCATTAAATGATTTTTGAATTGTTATAGGTATATCTTTTCTTTGTATTGGATCACCCCACACAACATTTCTACGAACAACAAATGGTTCCTCTTCAGTAAAGCTATTTGGACTAAAAAACGGTAATGATCTAATTCTCCCAGGTATAACATGAGTTGAAGTTAAAGTAAAAACTACATCTCCAATATTCATATCAATTAAAAAACTATCAATTTGAGTTTTCACATTCCTTGATATTCTTGCATTATAGTCCTCTAATCGATGACTTATATTTTCAGCAGTGATTTGTTCTTCAAAAGTATGCTCATCAATAGAAAAATTATCTAGATGCCCTGTTGCTATTATATTGTTTTCTAAAAATTGATTTACATACCGATACCTTGTTCCTGAACGCACAACCCAACATTTGGATGTTACATCCACTACTCCAACTTTAAGTTCTCTAGTCATTGTTATTCCATAACCATTTTATTCTTCATAAAATTATATCATTCAAAATATTTTGATAACTTATTTTGATAACTTTTTGATAACCGTTTCAAAATTAACAATAAAGAACGGGAACTAATAAGCTCCCGTTAACTATTTATCAAATCAACAATTACATATGTTTGATAATCGCGTCACCAAACTCGCTACATTTCAGCAATTTAGCGCCTTCTAACTGACGTTCGAAATCATAAGTGACAGTCTTAGCGGCAACTGCGCCTTCCATACCTTTAATGATTAAGTCAGCGGCTTCAGTCCAACCCATGTGGCGTAGCATCATCTCTGCGGAAAGAATAATAGAACCAGGGTTAACTTTATCTTGGCCTGCATATTTTGGTGCAGTACCGTGTGTTGCTTCAAATAAAGCACACTCATCACCAATATTTGCGCCAGGTGCGATACCAATACCACCTACTTGAGCCGCTAATGCATCAGAAATATAGTCACCATTTAGGTTCATACATGCGATAACATCGTACTCTGCTGGACGTAACAGAATCTGTTGCAAGAATGCGTCAGCGATGACGTCTTTAACGATGATCTCTTTACCTGATTTTGGATTTTTGATTTTAACCCAAGGACCACCATCTAATAATTCACCACCAAACTCTTCGCGAGCTAATTCATAACCCCAGTCTTTAAAGGCACCTTCGGTAAATTTCATAATATTACCTTTATGTACCAATGTAACTGAATCACGGTCGTTATCGATAGCGTATTCAATTGCCGCACGAACTAAGCGCTTAGTTCCTTCTTCTGAACAAGGTTTGATGCCAATACCGCAATCTTGTGGGAAGCGGATTTTGGTAACACCCATTTCATTTTGCAGGAATTTAATGACTTTATCGGCTTCTGCTGAGCCCGCTTTCCATTCAATACCTGCATAGATATCTTCTGAATTTTCACGGAAGATAACCATATCAGTTAGTTCAGGTTGTTTAACTGGGCTTGGTGTGCCTTTGTAGTAACGTACTGGACGTAGGCAAATATAGAGGTCAAGTTGTTGGCGTAGTGCAACGTTTAATGAACGGATACCACCGCCAACTGGGGTAGTAAGAGGTCCTTTGATAGAAACACGATATTCACGGATAAGATCTAATGTTTCTTCTGGTAACCAAACATCTTTGCCATATACCTGCGTTGATTTCTCACCGGTGTAGACTTCCATCCACTCAATTTTACGTTCTTTGCCGTAAGCTTTCTCAACTGCAGCATCAACAACTTTTAACATTGCTGGCGTAACATCGATACCGATACCGTCCCCTTCGATATAAGGGATAACCGGATTATTTGGAACAACAAGCTTACCTTTAGCATCTAGTGTAATTTTAGCGCCATTAGCCGGAACAACTACTTTGCTTTCCATTTACCTCTCCTTTCATGTAAGCGCACGCTTTGTTAATTTTTTGTAAGAGACCTGTCAATACTACTTGATTATTCAGCTAACGCCAATCGCTTCTCTTTTAAGGTATAATCAATCTCCCATTTTTTACAAAAATTAACTATGGCAAATCAACTTAAAAATAGCGCTAAACCGAGAAAACACCACACTTCATTAGCACAAAGAAAACCAGTGCGCCCAAGAGGTGAGCGTAAAGTCGTTATCTTCAACAAGCCCTTCGATGTTCTTGTACAATTTACAGACGAGAATGGCAGAAAAACACTAAAAGATTTTATTCCTATTCGTGATATTTATGCAGCAGGACGTTTAGATAGAGACAGTGAAGGACTTTTAGTCTTAACAAATGATGGGAAGCTACAAGCAAAATTAACACAACCGAGTAAAAACACAGGAAAAATCTACTATGCTCAAGTAGAGGGTGTTCCTTGTACAGCCGCATTACAACAATTTCGGGATGGATTAGCGCTTAAAGATGGCAAAACATTGCCAGCACAAGTCGAAATAGTTGAGCAACCCGAATGGTTATGGGAGAGAAACCCGCCGATTAGAGAACGCCAAACTATCCCGACCACTTGGTTAAGAATCACCTTATTTGAAGGCAAAAACCGTCAAGTAAGACGAATGACGGCTCATATTGGTTATCCTACATTGCGTTTGATCCGCTTTAGTATGGGAAATATTACATTGGATAATTTATTACCCGGTGAATGGAAGGAGATTAATTTTGTTTAAACCTCATGTGACTGTCGCGTGTATCGTTCATGCGCAAAATAAGTTTCTCGTTGTTGAAGAAACTGTCAATGGAAAAGCAACGTGGAATCAACCTGCAGGGCACCTTGAAGCCAATGAAACTCTTATTCAGGCTGTTCAACGTGAATTATGGGAAGAAACGGGCTTAACACTTCCCGTTCAACATTTTCTTAAGTTACACCAATGGATTGCCCCGGATAAAACGCCTTTTCTACGTTTTCTTTTTCTTATTGAAGCACAAGAACAGTTTGAAACTCAGCCCCAAGATAGTGATATTGATTGTTGTCACTGGGTTAGCGCTGATGAAATTATTCATAGCCAGCAATTGCGCTCACCGTTGGTAAGAGAAAGCCTATTATGTTATCAACAAGGTGAACGCTACCCTCTTTCTATTTTAACTAGCTTTGGTGCGCCCTTTAGCTAAATGGCAGAGAATAGAAAAACAAAGCATCAAAAACAGAGTAACACTTGATGCACCTGTGTCAGTGATATGGTAAAGTATGGCGCTTATTTTTCCGCAGTGAGATCCAGTCATGTCAGATAACAGCCAAAAAAAAGTCATCGTAGGAATGTCCGGTGGCGTAGATTCATCCGTCTCAGCCTATCTTCTTAAGGAACAGGGATATCAGGTCGTTGGTCTGTTTATGAAGAACTGGGAAGAAGACGACGATACAGAATATTGCTCAGCTTCAACGGATCTTGCCGATGCGCAAGCCGTGTGCGATAAACTTGGCATTGAGCTTTATACTATCAATTTTGCCGCTGAATATTGGGATAATGTTTTTGAACATTTTTTATCTGAATATAAAGCAGGCCGCACCCCAAACCCCGATATTCTGTGCAATAAAGAAATAAAATTTAAAGCATTTTTAGAATATGCGGCAGAAGACTTAGGTGCTGATTACATCGCAACAGGTCACTATGTTCGCCGTCGTGATATCAATGGCAAAAGCCAATTACTTCGTGGCGTCGATAATAACAAAGACCAGAGCTATTTCTTATACACATTAAGTCACGAGCAAATCGCACAAAGCCTTTTCCCTGTTGGTGAAATGGAAAAGCCTGAAGTTAGAAAAATCGCTGAAAAACTTGATTTAGCAACAGCAAAGAAAAAAGACTCAACAGGTATTTGTTTTATTGGTGAGCGTAAATTTACCGATTTCTTATCACGTTACCTCCCTGCTAAACCTGGCCCTATCATTACAGTTGATGGTGAAACTATTGGTGAACACCAAGGATTGATGTATCACACATTAGGTCAACGTAAAGGTTTAGGTATCGGTGGAACAAAAGACGGTGGAGATGATCCTTGGTATGTCGTTGATAAAGATGTTGAAAACAACATTCTTATTGTGGCACAAGGTCATGAACATCCAAGATTAATGTCTGTCGGCTTAATTGCTCAACAATTGCATTGGGTATCGAGAGAGCCAATTACTGAAGCTTTCCGCTGTACTGTTAAAACACGATACCGCCAACCTGATATTGCGTGTACAGTAACGCCATTAAGTGAAGATAAAATTGAAGTCCGCTTTGATTATCCTGTTGCTGCTGTAACGCCAGGACAATCAGCCGTCTTTTATCAAGACGAAGTCTGTTTAGGTGGCGGTATCATTGAAACCCGTATTCAGGAGTAGACGTGGCTAAAGATTTTCGTGATATTACACTTGCATTGGCAGGCATCTGCCAAGCAAGTCGTCTTGTTCAGCAAATTGCTTACCAAGGTAGTGCGAACGAGAATGATGTTGAAGTGATGGTTAACAGTATTTTTAATCTCAATCCAACATCAACACTTGATGTTTATGGCAATCAAATCAGTCATTTAAAATTAGGCTTTCAAACACTGAAAGCTATTCATCAGGCGGTAAGAAGAGAAAAATTAACGCTTGAATTGATGACTTACCAACAGGGCTTAATCAATCTAGAACGTCTTATCAATAGAAATGATGATTACAGTTCTCGTTTATCGCAAAAAATTTCTCAATTAGATCGCCAAAAAAGTTACTTTGAACCCATGTCTGAAGGTGTATTTAATGCACTTGCCGGCGTTTATGTTGATGCCGTTAGCCCTGTTGGCCCACGCATTCAGGTTCATGGCGCAATTGATCTGTTAAAGAACCCTATTATTCAAGCTAAAGTTAGAGCGTTGTTATTAACTGGCATTCGTAGTGCTGTGCTCTGGCGTCAAGTAGGTGGCCGTCGTTTTGATTTTTTACTGCATCAAAAGAATATCCTGCGACAAGCTGATGATTTTCTCGCTCAATGTTAATACTTTAAATTCAACCTGGGAGTTGCCAACAATGGAATTATCTTCGCTGACAGCGATTTCACCGATTGACGGTCGTTACGGTAGTAAAACCTCGTCGTTACGTTCTATTTTTAGTGAATTCGGTCTTCTGAAATTCCGTGTACAGGTAGAAGTTCGCTGGCTACAAAAGCTGGCATCTTGCGCCGACATTAAAGAAGTTCCCGCCTTTGAAAAAAACGCAAACGATTACCTTGATGCAATTGTTGCTAACTTCAATGAAGAAGATGCAGCTCGCATTAAAACGATCGAACGCACCACTAATCATGATGTAAAAGCCGTAGAATATTTCTTAAAAGAAAAAGTGGCGAACATCCCTGCTTTACATCAGGTTTCTGAATTTATTCACTTTGCTTGTACTTCTGAAGATATTAATAACCTGTCTCATGCCATTATGCTGGAAACGGCACGCCAAGAGATCTTATTACCTGCATGGCGTGAACTTATTGATACCATTAGCAAAATGGCTCAAGAATACCGTGATTTACCATTACTTTCTCGCACTCATGGTCAACCTGCGACACCCTCTACAATTGGCAAAGAGTTTGCTAACGTTGCTTACCGCATGGAGCGCCAATATCGCCAACTTACACAAGTTGAGATCTTAGGTAAAATCAATGGTGCAGTAGGTAACTACAATGCTCACTTAGCTGCATACCCTGATGTAAACTGGCATCAATTTAGTGAAGAATTTGTCACTTCACTTGGTATTACATGGAACCCATACACAACTCAAATTGAACCACATGATTATATTGCGGAGCTTTTTGATTGTATTAGTCGCTTCAATACTATCTTGATTGATTTCGACCGTGATATTTGGGGTTACATTGCACTGAACCACTTTAAACAAAAAACCATTGCAGGTGAAATTGGTTCATCCACCATGCCTCATAAAGTAAACCCAATTGATTTTGAAAACTCTGAAGGAAACTTAGGGTTAGCAAATGCAGTAATGGGACATCTTGCTAGCAAATTACCTGTTTCTCGCTGGCAACGTGATTTAACTGATTCAACTGTACTGCGTAATTTAGGTGTGGGTATGGGTTATGCATTAATTGCTTACCAATCAACCATGAAAGGTCTTAATAAACTTGAAGTGAATGAAAACCACCTTCGTGAAGAATTAGACTGCAATTGGGAAGTATTAGCCGAGCCAATTCAAACTGTAATGCGTCGTTATGGCATTGAAAAACCTTACGAAAAATTAAAAGAGCTTACTCGTGGTAAACGCATCACAGAACAAGACATGGTCGTTTTCATCGATGGTTTAGAATTACCAGAAAATGAAAAAACACGTTTAAAAGCAATGAAACCTGAAAGTTATATTGGTTTTGCAACTCAACTCGTTGATAAATTAAACTAATTTACCTCCCTAAAAAGGCAGATAATTTCTGCCTTTTTTTATAGCCAAAACACAAAGAAAACTATCTATAACTTAAACAGTTTGCTGGATACAGTGTTTTTTGAGCGATAGATTGTCTATGATGAGCCCATATTTTTATCTGATAGATTAACTATCATTCATATATTTATTTTATGACAGTAAATTTTTGCTGATTGTACTCAAGGTGGAATAATGCGGATCTTAATTATTGAAGATAATATCTTACTTCGCCATCACTTATCTGTGCAATTTCGTGATGCTGGCCATCAGGTTGATGCAGCTGAAGATGCCAAAGAAGCAGATAGTTTTATTGCAGAAGGTACACCTGATGTAGCTATTGTGGACTTAGGATTACCAGATGAAGATGGCATTAGCCTTATTCGTAGATGGCGAGAAAATAATATTACTCTACCAATAATGGTCTTAACAGCACGAGAAAGTTGGCAAGAAAAAGTGTCAGCGTTAAATGCAGGCGCTGATGACTATGTGACAAAGCCCTTTCATTTTGAGGAAATTATTGCACGTATTCAGGCATTAATGCGAAGAAACATGGGAATTGCATCACAAACTCTCGCTATCGAACCTTTTGAATTGGATTTGTCACGTAAAGAGTTCATGATTTCGGGAGAACAAATTAAGTTAACTGCATTTGAATATACAATTTTAGAAACCTTGATGCGCAATCAAAACAAAGTTGTTAGCAAAGATGCATTAATGCGCCAGTTGTATCCAGATGCTGAATTAAAAGAAAGCCATACTATTGATGTACTAATGGGGCGATTACGTAAAAAAATCTTAGAAAAATATCCTGATGATGTTGTCGTGACAGTACGTGGACAAGGCTACCGTTTTGATATGAAACCTTAATATGCAAAAAAAACAGCGCTCCCCACTCTCATTACGAACTCGTTTTTTACTTGCAACGAGTGCCATAATTTTAGCTCTTGTGCTTTCTTATGGATTAGTTGCCATTGTCGGTTCGATTGTCAGTGTGGATAAAACCACTTTTATGCTAATGCGTAGTCAAAGCAATCTTTACTACAGCTTAGCGCAGTGGGATAAGGGCAAGCTGAATATTGAGTTTCCTACAAGCCTTAATAATAACACCTCTTTGGTGATCATTTTTGATGATAAAGGCAGTGTATTATGGACAACTCCCGATTTACCTAAAGCCATTCCAGATAGCATTAAGCATAAATGGCGCCATGAAGAAGGGTTATTTGAAATTTCGGTTGATGTCAAAACAACGCGTTTAATGCTACAACAGTTACCTCAATACCGTGTTTATCTCAAGCGACTCGAAGAATATTCAAGTAACGAATTTTTAACTCACTCAGTGGTAATTAATCATTATCCTGCGGCTGATAATATGCCTTATATGGCGATTGCAGTTATCGATCCTATTCCTCAGCGAATGCAAAAAGTCAGTCAGGTTTGGGACTGGTTCTTATATATCATTCTCGCTAATTTGTTCTTAGTTGTGCCTTTAATTTGGTTAGCTGCACACTGGAGTTTACGGCCTATAAAACAAGTGATAGAACAAATCAGTGCGTTAGAAAAAGGGACACGCAATGATTTGGATGAAAACCCACCAACCGAGTTAAAAGGCTTAGTTCGAAACTTAAATGTATTATTGCGTAATGAACGAAACCGTTATAGTAAATATCGCACAAGCTTATCAGATCTTACTCATAGCTTAAAAACGCCACTTGCCGTATTACAATCAACATTACGCTCTTTACGATCAGGTAAGCAAATGACGATAGAGCAAGCTGAACCTATCATGCTCGATCAGATAGAACGAATTTCACAACAAGTCGGTTATTATCTGCATCGAGCATCTATTCATGGTGATCACGATATTACCACACGAAAACTCCATTCACTGTCAGGGTTATTAGATAATCTTTGTAGTGCATTAAGTAAAGTTTATCAGTCAAAAGGCGTTGATTTAACACTCAATATTTCACCTGAAATCATGTGGTTAGGTGAGAAAAATGATTTTATGGAAGTGATGGGCAATATCCTGGATAACGCTTGTAAATACTGCTTAGAATTTGTTGAAATCAATGTTAGCAATAATGAAAGTAGTGTCATTATTATTATTGATGATGACGGGCCAGGCGTCAGCCCGGAAAAAAGAGAAGCTATTTTCCAGCGAGGAACAAGAGCAGACACGCTTCGTCCAGGGCAAGGTTTAGGATTATCTATTGCAGTAGATATTATTGAACAATACAGTGGTGAAATTACTATTACCGATAGCCCTTTAGGTGGTGCTCGTATTACCGTAATCTTTACTGAGCAGCAACTTACGGCTGAGCGTGAATAATCATTGTTGATTAAGGTACTTTTAAATTACCGTTAAATCTATGATGTTATGTATGATACTTGTTCACTTATTATCGTGTTACTCACATTGCTCAAAGGAATGTTTAGCAGGAAGTTAGAATTCATTATACTATGGTTCTAGGCTTCCCGAACTCAGGATATACACAATGGACTATAAACTTAATTTAGATTGGCAATCATTCCTCGAAAGCCATTGGCAAAAACGCCCTTTATTAATTAAAAACGGCTTCTCTCGTTTTGTTGATCCTTTATCTCCTGATGAACTTGCTGGTCTTGCAATGGAAGATGAAGTAGATAGCCGTCTTGTTAGTTGTCAAGACGGACAGTGGGGAGTCAAACACGGGCCTTTTGAGCACTTTGAAGGACTTGGTGATAAAGATTGGTCTTTACTTGTACAAGCCGTCGATCACTGGCATTTTCCTAGTGCGGCATTAATGAAACCATTTCGTGTGTTACCCGATTGGCGCATTGATGATTTAATGATCTCTTATTCTGTTCCTGGGGGTGGTGTTGGCCCACATCTTGATCAATATGATGTCTTTATTATTCAGGGACAAGGCCGTCGCCGTTGGCGGGTAGGTGAAAAAGTCCCAATGAAACAACATTGCCCTCACCCGGATCTACTTCAAGTAGATCCTTTTGAAGCAATTATTGATGAAGAATTAGAGCCGGGAGATATTCTTTATATCCCACCTGGATTCCCGCATGAAGGCTATGCGATTGAAGAGTCACTAAACTACTCTGTTGGTTTCAGATCACCTAATGCTCGTGAACTTTTCAGTGGGTTCGCTGACTATGTATTAGCAAATGATTTAGGTAGCTATCGTTATAGCGATCCTGATCTAACACAGCGTGAAAACCCAGCATTAGTGCAACACCAAGAGTTAAATAAACTTCATGCCATGATGGAGGATTTACTTGCTCAACCAGAAGTATTCCGGCATTGGTTTGGTGAATTTATTTCTCAATCTCGTCATGAGCTTGATCTCGCGGTTCCAGAACCTTTATATGAAAATGCGGAAATTCATGATCTGCTGCAACAAGGCGAGCAACTTCATCGTTTAAATGGTCTTCGTGCACTACGTGTTGGCGATAATTGTTTCGTAAATGGTGAATTGATGGATACTGATCATATAGAAGCTGTGGATGCGCTTTGCCAATATGATTATATTGATAAACAACACTTAGGTGATGCGTTAGCTGATCCGAAATTTGTGCGTTTATTAACACACTTAGTTAACCAAGGTTATTGGTATTTTGAAGATTAATTATCACTAATTTTCAACTATAAGTTATAAAGCCCTGTCATATTATTGCAGGGCTTTTTATCATTAGCTATTTAATAAATATATTATATTTAAAAATCTAACGAATTAAATAATTTATTGATTCTTTTAAAAGTACTCTCGTATTATGAAAGAAAAAAGGAATAACAACAAAAAAAGTACTTTGTAAGAAAAAAAGCAATAATGTATGTTTGCTATTTGTTGCATACAGAGAAAAGGAGATAAAATAAGTTATCAAAAAATAGCTTAAAATAATAAAAAATGATTGCTGCTCAGATTTTTTAATTATTTTCTCTTTATGAAAGCTTAGTTGCTCTTCTATTACAGGTTTTAATGATCTTCCTGTCATGTTTTCCATTCAATATCCTTATATTGCATTCAGTTTTCTGTAATTATAAGATAAATTTATTGAACCCAATTTAGCAAAGAGTGATGACTATTGTGCCTATATTAAAAGTTTAATAGTAAATAATATGTAAGCCCATTATTATAAAATTATTCTATTTTTAATTAAGTAAACATCCCTATTAATACCCTATCAATACCTTGCTGTTTCTCCTATTTTACCTAGGAGAAAATTAGATTTTACTTCTTTTTTCAACAATAAAATCGTCTATAAAAATTTATTGTGTTAATCATTACTTTTATTTTACTGACCATGATATTTGCAGAAATAATAAAATAGCAAATATGAAAACACCACCAGCACAAACAGATATCAGTTTATGTTAAGTAAAGCGAGAAAAAGTGAAATCATTAATTACTTAGTAGAATTAAACTGGTTAAAAAAATAATAGCCGAAATATCGGCTATTATTTTTACTTTCAAGGTTCAATTAGTGATTAGCTAATCACGTTAGCTTTCTCTCTTTCAGCTGTAATTTCAGCGATACGCATAATTACACTCACCGCCGCTTCCATACCTTCTAAAGAGATAAATTCGTGCTTACCATGGAAATTATAACCACCAGTAAAAATATTAGGGCAAGGTAATCCACGATAAGAAAGCTGAGCACCATCTGTACCACCACGAATAGGCTTGATATTAGGCTCAATATCACAATCAATCATTGCTTGTTTTGCTATTTCAATAATGTGCGGGAATTGAACAACTTTATCATGCATATTGTAATAACTATCATCAATAGTCAGTTCAATATAGCAATCTGGATGTAAGCCTTTACCTACTTTTTCTGCAATCGCAATCATATTCTGTTTGCGTTTTTCAAATAAGTTACGATTAAAATCACGGATAATATAATGCATTTCCGCCCTTTCTACCGTACCTTTAATACTTTGCAAATGGTAGAAACCTTCATAACCATCGGTATTTTCTGGTGTTTCTTCAATAGGCAACTCTTGATGAATGCGCGTTGCTAATCCTAATGCGTTTACCATCACCCCTTTTGCACTACCAGGGTGAACATTGTTACCAACAATTTTGATATTCACTGATGCTGCGTTGAAGTTTTCATATTCCAATTCGCCAACACCACCACCATCAACGGTATAAGCCCAACTTGCACCGAATGCATTTAAATCGACATAATGCGCACCACGACCAATTTCTTCGTCAGGTGTGAACGCAATACGAATATCACCATGAGGTCGATTGGTTTCTTTTAAACGTACCATGGCGGTAATAATTTCAGCAATGCCTGCTTTATCATCAGCACCTAATAAGGTTTTACCGTCTGTGGTAATTAATGTTTTACCAATCATGGAGTGTAAGATTGGAAACATAACTGGTGATAACACTTCATCACCAATACCCAATGCAATATCACCGCCACGATAATCTTCAAGCACTTGTGGTTTGACATGCTTACCAGAAAAATCCGGCGCTGTATCAAGATGCGAAATAAAACCAATCACAGGCACTGGCCAAGAGACATTGGATGGTAAACTTGCCATTACACATCCCTTGTCACTGAGCGTTACATCGGAAAAACCCAGTTTTTTTAATTCGTGAGTCAATGCCTTGGCAAGTTTTAATTGTCCATCACTGCTTGGTGACATTTTTGAAGATGGTTTTGATTGTGTATCAAAATTAATATATTCAAAAAAACGTTCTAATAATTTATCCATTTTGCCCCCTAAGATCTCTCTAAGAACAATAATAGGGAACTCTATAAAATAATTATTGCGTCAAATCAGCTTTAGGATCATTAATTAATTCAAACAATTTATGAACATATTCATCAACTATCTGACTTGCTTGACCATAATGTTTCTCTTCAAACTGGCTTTCAACCAAACTTGGTTCAAGATTTAACTCAACGGTATGAGCACCTGTTAATCGAGCTTCATGGACAAAACCCGCAGCAGGGTAGACATTTCCAGATGTACCGATAGAGATAAAAATATCAGCCTCAGCCAAGGCGCGATAAATCTCTTCCATACCAATGGGCATTTCACCAAACCAGACAATATGTGGTCGTAGTGGCGATGGGAATTGGCAACAATGACAGCGATCGGTTGTTTCTAAGTCCCCTTTCCATTCAAAAACTTGGCGAGATTGTGGGCAACGTACTTTTAGCAATTCACCATGCATATGCAAAATATGTTTACTACCTGCTTTTTCATGTAAATTATCAATATTTTGCGTTACAAGAAGGAAGTTATCTTTACCTAAGCGTTGCTCAAGTTTCGCTAATGCATAATGTGCTTCATTCGGTTGAATAGAGGGATGTTGCAATTGACGACGGCGTTCATTATAAAACTGCTGAACCAATTGTGGGTTGCGTTGATAACCTTCAGGCGTAGCAACATCTTCAACACGATGTTCTTCCCACAATCCATCTTCTGATCGGAATGTTTTAATTCCTGATTCAGCCGAAATGCCAGCCCCTGTTAATACGACAACTTTGGGTAAATTCATTTCATGTTCCGTTTTATGGGTTAGATGAAAATAACGACAACGTGAATGTTGTCTGCGTAAACTTTTGATCTTACGAAACTTCCTAAGCCGACGATGACGAAGTTTAAGTTTCATCATGACAATCCTTGGTTTTCAAATTTAAATAGCGCGTTTCTTATCTTTACTAGTTTAAGCGTTTTTTCTTCTTTGTCTGTCAATAATAACCTTATTGTCCACTTAAAATTCTAGCAGGATCTAGTTTAGTCGCTCGACGTGCAGGATACCAACTTGCAACTAGGCTTAAAATTACAGTGGTAATAAATACAGAGAAAACGTCAATTAAATGAACTTCTGAAGGTAAAAAATCGACGAAATAAACATCACCAGACAACACACTATGTCCCGTTAATGATTCAATAACAGACACTAATGGTGTTAAATTATAAGCAATCAATACACCCAATATCACACCAGCAACACAGCCAATCATGCCTGATAATAAGCCGTACCATAAAAAGATATTACGAATATGACTATCTCGTGCGCCTAATGTTCGTAAGATAGCAATATCACTACTTTTATCTCTTACTGCCATAATCAGCGTTGAGACAATATTAAAACAAGCGACACCAATCACTAGGATCATCGATAAATACATAATGCTACGGATCATTTGAATATCACTATACATATAGCCATAATCGCTTATCCAACTTTTGGCATAAACATATTCTTTGCTGTTTAAACCGGCATCATGAATAATTTCATTCGCGAAAAAAGGATCTACCGTTTTCACTTCAATCCCAGTTATTCCTTGTCCATAATCCATATATTGTTGAGCATCGGCTAAAGGAATTAACGCTAATTGATGATCAAGCATACCACTAAGTTTAAAAATACCACTTACTTGTAAGCGAATACGCTTAGGCTGTAAAAGCTTAGTTGGATCATCATTATTAGGAATTAATACGGTGAGCCAATCACCTTGTTTAATTTTCAATGCGTCTGCAACACCTTGCCCAATAATAATTTGTTGCTTACCCGCCCGAAAATCTTGCCATGCATTATTTTGTACATAGCGAGGTAATAAGCTGATATCATTCTGTTTTTCAGGTGATACGCCCATAACTTGCACTGCTTTTAGTTCAGTTCCTTTCTCTAACAATCCTGTTAATAAGATATATGGCGCAGCAGCGACAACACCTTGGGTATTTTCAATACGAGGTAATGCTGATTGCCATTGTACAAATGGCTGTTCTACTGAATAAATTTGTCCGTGAGGCACCACTGATAAAATGCGATTTTTTAATTCACGTTCAAACCCATTCATGGCACTTAGACCAATAATCAAGACAGCAACACCAAGCATAATGCCCAGTGTTGAAATAACTGAAATTAAAGAAACCATTCCCGCACGTTTTCGCCCTCTTGAAAAACGTAAAGCGGTCACTAATGCAAGTGGCAATTGTGCCATTATTTCACTCCTGAAATTGCGTTTTGTGACTGTAGTTGACCATCTTTCATTTCAAGTTGGCGCTGAAAACGAGCAGCCAATGACAAATCATGCGTCACCACTAGAAAAGCAGTTTGTTTTTCTTTGTTTAACTTAATCAACAATTCGAAAATCCCTTCAGCATTTTTCTGATCAAGATTACCTGTTGGCTCATCAGCAAGGACTAATGAAGGATCGTTCACTAATGCTCTCGCAATCGCAACACGTTGTCTCTCACCACCAGAAAGCTCTGAAGGGCGATGATGAGCGCGATCTTTTAACCCCACCGCTTCAAGTAAAGACATCGCTTTTTCTTTCGCCTTTACAACACTAGCCCCACCAATCATCAGCGGCATAGCCACATTTTCAAGTGCTGTAAAATCAGGTAATAGATGGTGAAATTGATAGATAAATCCCAATTGGCTATTACGTAAATCAGCCTTTTCAGACGAAGATAACTTATTAAGTGATTGCCCTTTAAAAAAGACTTCGCCTGATGTTGGAGAATCTAATCCCCCCAGTAAATGTAATAAAGTACTTTTTCCTGAGCCGGAACTGCCTACTATGGCAAGAAAATCACCCTTATCCATTTTAAAAGAGACGGATTTCAGCACTTGAGTGGAAATCGAACCATCTTGGTATTGTTTACATAGGGCGTGACAATCCAATAAACCCTCTTTGTTAATTTGCATTTGTTTTTCTGATGCCATTGATTGTTTATTCAAAGAAGAATTACTCATAACGTAGCGCCTCTGCTGGCTGAATAGCCGCGGCCCGCCAAGACGGGTATAAAGTGGATAAAAGTGAAATGACAATAGCGGAGAAACCGATCATAAAGACGCGTCCCCAATCAAGTGTTGCAGGCAATTCCACACCTTGAGGAATAAGTCCTACCGCTGGCATGATGACGTTTAATTGACTTGAGAGTAATGCCCCCAACAGACCACCAGCAACAGCACCTAAAATACCTGCACCAGCACCTTGTAGCATAAAGATGGACATAATCTGAGAGCGTTTTAAACCCATAGTTTGCAAAATAGCAACTTCACCTTGTTTTTCCATCACCAACAAAGAAAGTGAGGTAATGATATTAAAAGCCGCCACAGCTATAATTAAGCTTAATAATAATCCCATCATATTTTTTTCCATTTTAACAGCCTGGAAAAATTCACCTTTACGTTCGCGCCAATCTCTCCAACTAAGATTTTTATCTAAAGATTGTGCACTGTATTTTTCAATATTGAGAGGAGCAGTAAAGAAAAGACGCCATCCTGTAATATTACCCGGCTGATAACGCATTAAACGTGCTGCATCTTGCTGATTAACTAAGATTTGTGAGACATCTGCATCGCCACCACTTTGGAAAATACCTTTAACGGTAAATAAGCGTTGGCTAGGTAATCTTCCCATTGGTGTTAATTGGCTTACACTTGGCACAATAAGGCGAATGTTATCCCCCTCTTTTACTTTTAACTGTTTAGCAAGGCCACTTCCTAGGATCACGCCATAGTCACCTGCTTTCAGCATAGAAAAATCGCCATAACGAATATATTTCGTTAAAGGCTCATCTTGCTCTTTTTCTATACCTAGCATGACACCAACGCTGATATTGTCTTTACTCTGTAAAACGACATCGCCTTCTACTAAAGGGGTAACGTTTATGATACCTTCACGCGTCAGTAATCTTTCAGCTATATTTGAATCTCGGGGTAATTGTCCGTTAGGTGATGTCACGATTGCTTGTGGAATATAAGCAAGAATGCTTTCTTGCAATGAACGTTCGAAACCATTCATGACAGAAGTTACTGTGATCAATGCAGCTACACCTAACATAATCCCTAAAGCGGATAGCCATGAGACGAAGCGACCGAATTTATCGACCGCACGACCCCGCATATAACGGAGCCCTATATAAAATGAGACAGAATTGTACATGAAATCTGTGCTGTTCCTGTTGCTAATGCGAAGTGTTCAGGGATAATAAAGGGTAGTCTTACTGAATGGAACCACTCTATTCCCAAACTGTGGTTTTTCTTTTATCTTAACCTGCCCGCCAGTTTAAGCTTTAGCCATTAAGCTAAAGATGTGTTGGGAGTTAACTACAACAAAGAGTTCACATTACACGCTTATGTCCTCAGAATATCGTTATCAACTTCCTATAAAACAAGGGGATACTCGTCAGCTAGGTCAACTGACTGGTGCTGCTTGCGCTCTAGAATGTGCAGAGATCATCAAACGTCACTCTGGATTAGTCGTTCTTGTTACTCGTGATATGCAAAATGCATTGCGTTTACAAGATGAAATCCGTCAGTTTTGTGATTTTCCAGTAGAGACATTATCGGATTGGGAAACGCTGCCATACGACAGTTTTTCACCTCACCAAGAAATTATCTCAAACCGCCTTTCTACGCTATACCGTATTCCATCACTTCTCAAGGGAATTTTAATCTTACCCGTCAATACGTTAATGCAGAAAGTCTGCCCTACGGATTATCTCGCAAGTCATGCGTTGATAATGCAAAAAGGAGAGATACTTTCTCGTGATAATTTACGTAAAACATTAGATGAAGCAGGATATCGCCATGTAGAGCAAGTATTAGAACACGGTGAATATGCAACACGCGGTGCATTATTAGACTTATTTCCTATGGGAAGTGAATTTCCTTATCGTATTGATTTTTTCGATGACGAAATAGATAGCCTGCGCACTTTTGATGTCGATACACAGCGGACATTAGCAGAAGTTGATCAAATTAATTTACTGCCTGCCCATGAGTTCCCAACAGATGCAAATGCGATAGAACTTTTCCGTAGCCAATGGCGTGAACGATTTGATGTAAGACGTGATCCTGAACATATTTATCAGCAAGTCAGTAAACACATATTGCCAACGGGAATTGAATATTGGCAATCGCTGTTTTTTGAACAGCCTTTATCTAACTTATTTGCTTATTTCCCTAAAAACACATTGATAGTGACGCAAGATCTACAAGATTTTGCAGAAAAGTTTTGGCAAGACATCAACCAGCGTTTTGAAAGCCGTCGCGTTGATCCTATGCGACCGCTGTTACCACCTGAAGATATTTGGCTCAGTGTTGATAAATTTAATAAAGAACTTAAACAGTGGCCACGAATTCAACTTAAAACAGAAACATTGCCAGAAAAAGCAGGACAAACTAATTTAGGTTATCAACCACTTCCTGATTTATCGATCAACGCGCAAAGCAAATCCCCTTTAGACAATCTACGTCGATTCCAAGAACAATTTTCTGGCAGTATTATTTTCTCTGTTGAAAGTGAAGGACGACGCGAAACCGTACAAGAACTGTTATCACGGATAAAAATTGCCCCTAAACAGATCATTGAGTTATCAGATGCCCAAGAAAAAGGAGCCTATTTTATTATTGGTGCAGCTGAACACGGTTTTATTGATAGTCATCGTCAATTAGCTATGATCTGTGAAAGCGATATGTTAGGCGAGCGAATTAATCGTCGTCGTCAAGACAATCGCCGAACAATTAATACTGATACCTTAATTCGCAACCTTGCTGAATTAAGCATAGGTCAACCGGTTGTTCATCTTCAGCATGGTGTTGGTCGCTATCAAGGCATGACAACACTAGAAGCCGGTGGCGTTAAAGCTGAATACTTGATGTTAAGTTACGCAGGTAATGACAAGCTTTATGTCCCTGTTTCATCCTTGCATTTAATCAGTCGTTATTCTGGTGGCGCAGATGAAAATGCGCCACTACACAAATTGGGTGGCGATGCATGGGTAAGAGCGCGCCAAAAAGCCGCTGAAAAAGTGCGTGATGTCGCAGCAGAGTTATTAGATGTTTATGCTCAGCGTGAAGTAAAAACAGGCTTTGCTTTTAAAATGGATAAAGAGCAGTACCAAACATTCCGCCAAAGCTTTCCTTTTGAAACAACACCTGATCAAGAAATGGCGATCAATGCTGTCCTTAGCGATATGTGCCAAGCTATTTCAATGGATAGACTCGTCTGTGGCGATGTCGGATTTGGTAAAACAGAAGTGGCAATGCGTGCTGCATTTCTTGCAGTTAACAACAATAAACAAGTTGCCATTTTAGTACCGACCACCTTATTGGCTCAGCAACATTTTGATAATTTCCGTGATCGTTTTGCTAATTGGCCCGTTAACATTGAGATGATCTCGCGCTTTCGTAGTGCAAAAGAACAACAGCAAATCACAGAAAAACTGGCTGAAGGAACGATTGATATTGTCATTGGTACACATAAACTCCTTCAGCCTAATATTCAATGGAAAGATTTAGGGCTATTAATTGTCGATGAAGAACACCGTTTTGGTGTTCGTCACAAAGAACGAATAAAAGCCATGCGCGCAAATGTCGATATTTTAACGCTAACAGCAACACCTATTCCTCGTACGTTAAATATGGCAATGAGTGGTATGCGTGATCTTTCTATCATTGCAACACCACCAGCACGTCGTTTATCCGTAAAAACCTTTGTACGGGAATATGATGACTTAGTGGTACGTGAAGCTATCTTGCGTGAAACATTGCGTGGCGGACAAGTTTATTACTTGTATAACGATGTTGAAAATATCGAAAAAGCCCGAGAGAGATTGGCTGCGCTCGTTCCTGAAGCACGTATTGGTATTGGTCACGGACAAATGCGTGAACGAGAACTTGAGCGTGTGATGAATGATTTCCACCATCAACGTTTTAATGTGTTACTTTGCACCACAATTATTGAAACAGGTATCGATATACCCAGCGCAAACACCATTATTATTGAACGTGCAGATCACTTTGGTTTAGCGCAATTACATCAGTTACGTGGTCGTGTAGGCCGTTCTCATCATCAAGCTTATGCTTATTTGTTGACACCACATCCTAAAGCGATGACAAAGGATGCTCATAAGCGTTTAGAAGCGATTGCTTCACTGGAAGATCTAGGTGCAGGTTTTGCATTAGCAACTCATGATCTAGAAATTCGAGGCGCCGGTGAATTATTAGGTGAAGAACAGAGCGGTCAAATGAATACCGTCGGTTTCTCGCTTTATATGGAATTGCTAGAAAGTGCAGTAGAAGCGCTTAAAGAGGGGAGAGAACCATCACTTGAAGATCTCACCAATCAACAAACTGAAATTGAATTAAGAATGCCTGTTTTATTGCCTGATGATTACATCCCTGATGTAAATGTCAGACTTTCATTCTATAAACGAATTGCCAGTGCGATCGACTTAACAGAGCTTAATGATCTAAGAGCAGAATTAATCGATAGATTTGGTAAACTACCTGATGCAGGGCGTTATCTACTACGTAATGCAGCTATTCGCTTAAGTGCAGTGAACTTGGGTATTACTCGAATTGAAGCCCATGATAAAGGTGGATTTGTTGAGTTTGGTGAAAAGAACAAGGTTGATCCGGGATATTTAATCAGCTTACTTCAAGAGCAACCTGCTATTTTCCGTTTAGATGGTCCATCAAAACTGAAGTTTATTACAGATTTAACTGAGCGTGAAAAACGACTCACTTTTATTGATGATATGTTAAGTGCATTTAATGAACACAAAATAACCTCACTTTAACGGTTATCGAATCGACAAAAAGGCGTAATTGAAATAATTTCATTACGCCTCTCTTTTATATTGTTAGGTTTACTCTTTGCGACAAGGTACTTTTTCATTCATAGAACAATAAGGTTCTTGTTCTAAAATCAGCCTACCATCAGAATCTAATGCAATAACTTCACCGGGTTTAAACGTGGTACGTACTTTGCCGGGTGTTCCATCAATAGTATAGAGTACATCATAACCAACAATTCTACGCTCTTGACGATAAATCGGGATGCACTCTTTAAATTGAGGATAAGGGAAATTAGCAATATTGCTGTTATTGAGTGCTTCAATCATATAGAACACTCGACACTCTTGCTCTGCGGGATGAAATCGTGACAAATTTTCTGGTGTAAAAGGTGTTGGTAAGCCAATTCGATGACAATACTCTTCTGTCACAAAAACGGTTGATTTAATAGGTGTAGCCGAAACGACATGAGCATATTGAGGTTGAGGAAAGACCCACCTCCATGCAATAAATGAAAGAATAGCTAATGCAATGATTAGTCCTATTAGTGTGTACTTTCTGACATTAACACCCACTTTTACCCCTTTTTATTTGTTTTATCCTTAATTGCCACAGATATAGAATAAAAGCCACTGTTTCACTCTAACTGGCTAATATATTTAGTATTCAATAAATGAATTCTCTAATCTAATAGCTTAATTCAACATCCATGCTGATTAACATAATAAGTAAACTACGTATTTATGACATGTTAAATACACCACTTATTTCTGTTTTAATTACTTAATTAAATACTGACTATATTCTCAAGACTTACACATTATATTAAGATAGATCTTAATTTATTAAGCTGAAAAAATAGAAATCATTATGCTATTTATAATACATCATTATGATAACACCAGATTAACAAATGTTGCCAAAAAATAGGGAGTCTTCCCTATTTAACTTATATTATAAAGTTTGATTTTAAGATTTGTAAAACCATTTCATCTAATTAAATACAAATAAAAATAACAAGTTAAGCTTAACCTTTATAATCTTCACTTATTATCTTTCTAATACAATCCTATGAAATACCATAACATTTTATTTGATGAATTAATGAATTAAACATCATTTTTTATTTAAGAAAAGTCTTAAATAATTTAACATGATAAATAAAGTTAACGTTATCTTTGATATTACGGTTTGATCTTGATAATAAAATTATATTTATCATTGTTATATTTTGTTTTAGAGTTATTGGTTATTTTTGGTATCGACAGATAAATCGTCTAGTGCTTTATGCTGAGATTATTTATCTTATTTAGATATTCTCATTTAATTATTTAATTTAAAAGAAAAGATAGATAAAAAACCCTCATACAATATGAGGGTTTTAAAAGGCGACTTTTGTCTTCTCTGGAAAGCAAAAGATAAATTAATGGAGTTTTAGTTTAGGTCTAATCACTCGGTTGATTGATCCGACTAACATCATAAGCCCTGTTTTGATATAACCATGCAAAGCTATTTGATGCATTCGATATAAAGAGATATAAACAATCCGCGCGATACGCCCTTCTATCATCATATCACCCTTCATTAAATTCCCCATCAAACTCCCCACAGTACTAAATTTTGAGAGTGAAACTAATGAGCCGTGATCGGTAAACACATAATCTTTGAGCGGTTTGTCTTTTAACATTGCTAATATATTGCCATAACAACGACTTGCCATTTGATGTGCAGATTGTGCTCTTGGTGGAACAAAACCGCCATCTTTTCTTGGGCAAGAAGAACAGTCGCCAATAGCAAAGATAGACTCATCTAAGGTTGTTTGTAAGGTCGGTTTAACAACCAGCTGATTAATACGGTTAGTCTCTAGACCCGCAATCTCTTTCATAAAATCAGGTGCTTTAATACCTGCAGCCCACACCATTAAGTCGGCATCGATATGCTCGCCTTCTTTGGTGTTTAACCCGCCTTCATCTGCACTTGTGACCATAGTTTTAGTCATCACTCGCACACCTAATTTTGTTAACTCTTGATGTGCCGCACTCGAAATACGTACCGGTAATGCAGGTAAAATGCGTTCTCCAGCTTCAACCAAAGTGATATTTAATGCTGAAGGTGCTAATTTTTTTAATCCATAACTATTTAATTGGCGTACTGCGTTATGCAATTCAGCTGAAAGCTCAACCCCCGTCGCACCACCACCCACAATCGCAATATTTACCTTACGATTTTCTTCTTGTGCATTGGCATCTGCTGAGTATTTTAAAAACAAATTCAACATTTCGTTATGGAAACGATGGGCTTGCTGTGGGCTATCTAAGAAAATGCAGTTTTCTTTAATGCCTGGAGTACCAAAATCATTCGATTTACTGCCTAACGCCATCACTAAAATATCGTAGTCTAATATGCGTTCAGGTACGAGTAGCTCTTGCTCTTCATTATAAATAGCAGCCAGTGTGATATTTTTTTGCTCACGATCAAGCCCTATTAATGAGCCTAATTGGAAATTGAAGTGATGATTATAACCATGAGCTAAATAACTTAGTGCATCAACTCCATCGTCTAAAGAGCCTGTCGCTACTTCATGTAATAACGGTTTCCATAAATGGCTATTATTACGATCAACTAAGGTGATTTCTGCTTTTTTGCTGCGACCTAATTTATTGCCTAATTTAGTCGCCAGCTCTAACCCACCAGCGCCACCACCGACAATAACAATTTTTTTTAATGACATTTAACGTCACTCCATAAAGATATTTACTGTTGTTATTTAAATAACCTTAGTGAAATCTACTTAAATAACGACAGTTAAATCGTTTCGGCTGTTATTTTTGTTCTTAAATAAGTTAGCTGGGAAGATGGTCATACCAAAGTTGATTTATATCAAAAATATTTGAATATTCATATCTCTTTTTTGAAGAAAAGAGTCATTTTTTGCTATTCAGTGATAAATCAATCACCATTAAAAACATAAGGATATTTTTTAATCAATTAATACAATCAACTAGAAAACAAGCATAACGAGGATCATTAAAATCAATCGCGATATTGAGATGATAAAAATAAAGGATCAAAACAAATGTTGAAAAGAGATAGATAGCAGAAGAGTATGCACATTTTAGCTATGTTAGATAGAAAAATGGATGGAACAAACACCATCCATTTTAAACACATTACTTTAGTCTTACTTTTTACTATAAAACGCTTTAATTTTAAATAGATGCTCAGAAAGGCTCTTAAATTTATGCGTTTGCACTTCATCCCAAATGACAGAGTAATAAGGCGATAATTCATCAGCAGAACGCTGGTTATCTAAAATCTCATCATTGCGAGATAAAATCACTAAAGCGCTATCTTTGTTTTTAGAACGAAAATCTTTAATACATTTCGTTGCAATATCTAAATATTCTTCAGGTCTGTCGATTTTGTCTGTCATGTTTTCGTAAGGAAAAAGATTAGGATTAATCATTACCTGACGAATATTACATAAGAAACCAATACGCTCTGCCCAATATCCACCTAATCCTACGCCACAAATTAATACGGGCTCTTTTGTGGATTTAATCACTTTATCCGTTTCTTTCAGTAAGTGTTGCATGTCATGACGAGGATGCAACGTACTGTAGCTTAAAAAACGGACATCAGGATCAATAAACTGTAGCTGTAAAACTTTCTCATGATTTCCAGGACTTGTGGAATCAAAACCATGTAAATATATAATCATGCTCGCTCCTGCCATTGCTCCTGTAATTGGGTCAGCAACTGATTCGCTTTTTTCCAACGATCAGAGGTTTGTAGCTCACTCAATGTGTAACGACCTCGGTGATGGTACAATGTGGCAATGCGTTCTGCTTTGACAGAGGACAGGTTATCTAACACACTCACTGCCCCTTTTCGGTTATTACACACTAAAAGCATATCACAACCAGCATCTAGTGAACGTTGTGCTCTTTCTGCATAACTTCCCATAATGGCAGCACCTTCCATCGATAAATCATCAGAAAAGATAACGCCTTGGAAGCCTAGTTGTTCACGTAAAATCGATTTCAACCAATATGATGAACCGCTTGCAGGACGTTCATCAACCTGAGAATAAATAACATGAGCCGGCATAATGGCATCTAATAGCTGGCGTTGAATAAAGTCTTTGAAAATAGACATATCACGTTGGCGAATATCATTTAAAGAGCGGTCATCACGAGGTGTTTCTTTATGAGAATCAGCCCTGACTGCACCATGACCTGGGAAATGTTTACCTGTTGATTTCATACCTGCAGAGCGCATACCTTTAATAAAGCTCTCTGCCATTGTCATGGCAATTTCAGGCGAATCATGGAAAGAACGTTCACCAATGGCAATACAGTTATGACCTAAGTCGAGCACAGGTGCAAAACTGATATCAATATCCATGGCAATCATTTCTGATGCCATTAACCATCCCGCTTCTTGTGCTAAATGACTCGCTTGATAACTTTCATTTAATGCTGCGTAGGATTGTGCCGCGGGTATGCGAGTAAAACCATCACGGAAACGTTGTACTCGTCCCCCTTCTTGGTCTACTGCAATCACTAGACGTTCATGAGATGCATCACGAATTTGACGGACTAATTCATTTAATTGTTCAGCATCGTGGAAGTTGCGGGTAAAAAGGATTAATCCACCGACAAGAGGATGCTTTAAAATTTCACGCTCTTCACTATCGAGTTCATACCCTTCAACATCAAGCATTACTGGACCCATAACATTCCTCTCTTTGTAATTGTGACAAGATAATGTCTTTAATTCATCAGACTAAAATAACGACGTAAAGGTTCAGACATTATTAAAAATGACTCATCTTTTGTTTGTTGCCAACGGACTTCATACCACATTAGCATCATATAAAAAATGAATGGTTCTCTTGAAAAAATACGCGATCTCAACTCCTTCACAGAATAAATGTCTGTTTCTTTGGATTGAGTATAATGACAATGATACGAACAGTAATAATCCAAAAACATATTTTGTTGCACTTCATTGAGTTGATTTGTCGCAAAAAACGTCATCAACGAATCTGCTGTATCAATATCGGCTGCATATTCCCAATCAATAAATTTTATACCGGAATCACTAAGAAGAATATTCTCAACATGTAAATCCATGTGAGCAGGCGCGTATTTTATGAGATTGTATCGCGGTTGGCGTAAAAAATATTGTTGTAAACGTAACCATTTAGCAGATAAACGTTTTCTATCAATACACTGCCAATAAATTAATAATTCATGATTTAAGTTAAGAGGGAAGCCTAACGGTGTGTATTGATGAAGTATGGCTATTTTTTCAGCCAACGGCTTTAAATAAGTACTAAAAAGTGATTGATGAGTAAGATGTTCACCCTGTAACCAATAAAGAAAAAACCACTCTTTATAGCGTGTAGCAACTTTTGGCGATAAATTAGAGCCTGATAGCTGTTTTAAAATGGCGTATTCTTTTCTTCCATGTACATAAAGCGCTTTTTTTTCATCACCATAATAGCGAGCAACCCAGTCAATATCTGCACATTGCACACGAAAAGCGCCACCGCCAGATCCTTCTAATGCAATGATTTTCCATTTACTTAATGCCGTTGCCGGGAAAAGTGCTTGCAAGGCATTAAGCAAACTGGAGTAATGCGGATCATTCAACCTTATGGCGCCCATTCCAAAGAATTTCACCAGAAGAAACCGACATTAACTGCATACTGATCACACGATTATCTTTTTTACCATCAACAGTCGAGAATAAAATATAATCAGCTTTCAAATAGCGGGCTAAGCCAATAGCAGCACTACGAAGACCTAGGCTATCTTCACCAGATAAACCAAGTGCCTTCCGTGCAGACATCATTTGCGTATAAGGCACAGTTTGCAATGCACTAATACTATTAACTGATTCAATAATTGTATTGGTTGCATTTACTGCTTGGATGTTCCCACCTGAATTATTTTTAACATTATCAACAACGATAAGCTTACCCACTTCTAAGTCACCAGTAACGGCCATTTCTCTAATTAAAGGAGTGACGGCTGCATTCCAATTAATACTTGTGATTTTAGGTGGTGTCGGCACAACTTCAATTGGTGGCTCTATCGGTTTAGGTGGCTCTACTGGCTCTGTAGGTATCACAGGCTCTACAGGTACAGGCGGTTGTTGTGGCAACATAGACGGACAACCTGCTAATAAAAACACAGACATCGCCACAAATAGAACTCTTTTCATGCTCGTGTTACCTTATCCTAAATAAAGAGATAAACTCTGACATAACTAATAGTTTTATCTGGTATATCACCGCTAATTTCAGTATCACCATCACCAAGAATAGTCACATCATTTACATGTCCAGCAGGAGATACTTCAAGCCCTTGCTCGTTATACCAATAAAAGCGATAGCGAATTGAAACAGGGTAAGATTGTGTATTTGACAGCATAACTGTCGCTCTTGTGCCGTTAGTATGGTGTTCAAGGGCGGGTTGTCCCGCCACAATTCCCACAGCTAAGACCGATGGCTCCATAATAATAGCCTGCTGACGATTAAAATAGAGTTTATTATCTGAATGAGATGATAAACACCCAGAGAGCAATGTCGTCATACACATAGCGATAAGTAATGAGTAAATAGCCTTACTTTGTCTTATCATGTATTACTTCCTGTTATCTCGCTTTTAGCATCATACCGATCATTGACTTAATAATGGCCCTAATGGTTTTCCACCAAGCAAATGCATATGAATATGGAAAACTTCTTGTCCACCATGTTTATTGCAGTTCATCACTAGGCGATAGCCGTCTTCAGCAATACCTTCTTGTTGAGCTATTTTTGCCGCAACAACAAAAAGGTGTCCTAATACTTGCTCATCTTCTGCAGTAACATCATTTACAGTAGGAATAAGTTTATTAGGAATAATCAAAATATGAGTGGGTGCTTGAGGTGAAATATCACGAAATGCAGTCACTGTATCATCTTGAAAAACGATATTGGCTGGAATTTCACCACGAATAATTTTACTGAAAATTGTTTCTTCTGCCATTTCCATCACCTTATTATTTATTTTAATTCCTGATTAATTCTATTAAGCAGGCAAGTTTTGAATATGAAAGAGCTTAGCAAAATTACGCGTTGTTTGTTGCGCTAACTCTTCAACACTTACCCCTTTTAAGACAGCCATATACTCTGCAACATCACGAACATAAGCGGGTTGGTTTTCTTTTCCGCGATGAGGTACTGGCGCTAGATAAGGGGAGTCTGTTTCAATTAAAATTCGATCAAGAGGAACAATACGAGCAGCCTCTCTAATTTGTTCGGCATTTCTAAATGTCACAATACCAGAAAAAGAGATATACATTCCAAGATCAAGTAATATTGTTGCTGTCTCTTTATCTTCAGTAAAGCAATGCAGAACACCGCCACAATCTTGAACTTTCTCTTCTTTTAAAATAGATAAGGTATCTTCGCGAGCACTGCGTGTATGCACAATAACGGGTTTATTAACTTGGCGTCCAATTCGAATATGCTCACGGAAAATTTCACGTTGCAGAGCCGCATTTTCTTGTTGGTAATAGTAATCTAGCCCTGTTTCACCTAAAGCCACAACATCAGGTGCGGTAGCTAGACGTGCTAATTCTTCAACATCATAACCTTCATCTAAATTTAAAGGATGGATCCCACAAGAAAAGGCGATATTGTCACGTTTACCGATTAGCTCACGCATTCTATTAAAACCCGGTAATGTGGTTGCCACTGCTAACATATATTGAACATCACGCTGCTGTGCTTTTTCGACAACATCATCAATATTTTCATGTAATTTTTCATAATCTAAGCAGTCGAGATGGCAGTGTGAATCAACTAAAAACATAACTTACTCTCATTTATCTGGTACGACTTATAGGTGTTTTTTATTACAGCTAAATTATAATTAATATATAGTTAATTAATTTTTGTGGTTAGCTGATTTTCCCAATCTAGTAGCTGTTCTACTAGTAATAATTCTCTATTTAACGCGGGGATGGTCATTAACTGATAACGACACTGTTTCCATCCATCAATAGTGGATAACAAAATATCCGAAGACCATTGTGATAACGCCATAATCAATGCTTGCTGATCCTGATTAACACAATACACTTGTGCATTGGTTTGGTATTTTAATGCATCAAGCAGTAATGATAATAACCAGTATAAGCGACGCTCGGCATTATCTTGATTTAATTGTGGTAAAAATGAATATAAATCATGCTGTTGTATGCTTGTATATAAAGCTTGGCAAAAAATCTCTCTTTCTTTCCACTCATCTTTCAATAAGGAAAGCGCTAAAACTGGAGCGTTCTGCGATAAATTTAATGCCGTTACACTATTTGCATAAGGTATGTTTGGTAATTGTCGCTGTAACCAGTGCGTTGCATGTTGAAGATTAGGCGTTGCTAAATGGTAATAAAAACAACGACTACGCAATGTCGCTAATAAAACCTCTGGATGCTGACAATTCAATAAAAAATAGGTGTCTTTAGGGGGTTCTTCCAACGTTTTGAGCAATGCATTTGCTGCCGCTTCTGTTAATGCTTCAACGTCTTTTATCCAAACAACTCTAAAACCACCTTGCTGAGCATGATGTTCCAGCTTTTCAGTAACTTTTCTTACTGCTTCAATACCAATCGAAGACTTACCCTTTTCACTCTGCAAAATATGCCAATCTGGATGTGTTTCAGCAAGCATCAAGCGACAACTATGGCATTCGTTACAACTTTTTAATCCCTGCCTATTCTGGCACATTAACCAACGACTTAACCCATAAGAGAGTGCTTCTCCTCCCATGCCTTCTATCGCATGTAAAAGCAGAGCATGATGACCACGCCCTTCTTGATATATGCTAATAAGTTGTCGATATGCCTGATTTAGCCAAGGATACCAATTCATAATGATTTATTTTCCTGCTGAACTAGCCACGCTGTTAGTATTTGACGGATATCTGCTTGTACTTTATCAATTGCTTGAGATGCATCTATCGTGATAATCGTGTCATCATTTTTAGCCAATGCTTGATAACGTTCACGAGTACGATAAAAGAAATCCATTGATTCTTTTTCAATCCGGTCTAATTCACCTCTAGCACGGGCTCTGGTAAGCCCAATAGCCGGATCTAAATCAAGATATAAGGTCAAATCAGGGCGAAAATTACCAAGCACTGTATTACGAAGTGACAACATAAGATCTTTATCTAAGCCACGTCCGCCACCTTGATAAGCTTGTGAAGAGAGATCGTGTCTATCACCAATCACCCATTTACCTTCTGCTAGCGCGGGTTTTATCACATTTTCTATCAGCTGAACACGTGCTGCATATAGCATCAATAATTCGGCTTTATCCGTAACTTTTTCACCCTCAATACCTTGTTTGATAAGCTCACGTAATTTTTCGGCAAGAGGTGTACCACCGGGTTCTCGGGTAAATGCCAGATTGGTGATACCTTTATCTTTAAGTGTATCGATAACCGTTTGGATTGCGCTGGTTTTTCCAGCACCTTCAAGTCCTTCAATTACAATAAATTTACTGTTGTTCATAATTATCTTTGTTGTAAGCGTCGATATTGTGCGACGGCTTTATTATGTTCATTGAGTGTGGTTGAAAACTTATGGCCACCCGTTCCATCTGCAACAAAATAGAGATAACGAGTATCTGCTGGATGTGCAGCCGCCCTAATTGAAGCAACGCCCGGCATTGCTATTGGTGTAGGTGGTAAGCCATCAATCTGATAGGTGTTATAAGGTGTATAGCCATTTAAATCACTACGATAAATCGTGCCTCTGTATTTATCACCTAAACCATAAATGACCGTTGGATCAGTCTGTAATCGCATATTAGTTTTTAATCGATTGACAAAAACAGACGCTACCTTTGTTCTTTCAGCATCAATACCCGTCTCTTTTTCAATGATTGACGCCATGATAAGCATTTCATAAGCCGATTTATACGGTAGATCACTATCGCGTTTAATCCACTCTTCTTCTAATGTTTTTTCCATTTGTTGGTAGGCGCGCTTTAAAATTGCGACATCGGTCGTACCTGCCGTGTAATGGTATGTATCTGGGGCAAACCAACCTTCTAGGTTAACAAATTCAGGTTTTATCCCTATTTCTTCACGTAATTTATCGCTATCCATTGTGTGTGCGACAGTCATAAGTTGCGGAGCTTGTTCAAAAATAGATTGCCAGTCTTGTAAACGGCTACCTTCAATAAAACGGATCGTAAATTGAGCTTCTTTACCACTTTTGATCAACAATAAAACATCACGCAATGTCATCCCTTTTGTTAAGCGATAGGTTCCTGCTTTAAATTGGCTAAGCTCTGGTTTTACTTTTAGTAAAATTTGAAAATAATCGCCTTGGTTAAGTAGATTATTTTTTATTAGCAGTTGTTCCATGGCTACGCGCCCTGTTCCTGCTGGCACTGTGAGTAGCATTTCATCTTGCTTTACAACAACATTTTCTTCTAAACCACGAATATGCTGCATCATATACAACGCTATTGCACCGATACTAATTAATAAGGCAAAAAAAACTATCCAGACTATTTTTTTTATCTTCATTTATAACTCATTAAATTCTATTTAAGTGACAAACTGTGTTGTAAAACAACATGATAATAATCCCTACTAGGATATTGATAGCACTTATCATCTGAAAAAGTGATTTGTGAAACAGGGATCACTGGCATTAACGCATTTGTTAACCATATTTCATCAGCCTGATAAAGTGTTTCTGTTTTTTCTCTCACAATATCAATTTGCCAATGATTTTTCTGAGCTAATTGAAAAATAGATTGACGCATAATGCCATTTACCCCTGAATTAGTCAGGTTTGGTGTAAAAAGCCTATCTCCTTTGCGCCAAAAAAGATTCGCCGCATTCGCTTCCACTAAATATCCTTCATTATCACACACTAAAACATCATCAAATTCTGTTTTTTCTAAATGATATTTGATAAGGACTTGTTCAAGACGATTGAGATGTTTGATCCCAGCCAATAAAGGATTTTGCCCTAAAGTAACAGGACTTATACCAAGCGATACACCTGCACGTTGCTGGTGGAGATAATGGGTAGGATAAGATGACAGTGACATTATTACCGTCGGTGTTATAAATCCATTGGAAGAATATCCTCGTCCACCATAACCACGACTAATAATAATTTTAATCACACTTTTTGTTTGAACCTGTGAGGCGATATCTATGATCTGCTTTTTAAGTTCAAACCAATTAGGATGCGGTAAAAAGAGAGCGTTACAGCCTTGTTTTAAACGATTTATGTGTGCAGATAATAAAATGGGAGCACCCTGCTCAACAGCAAGTGTTGTAAAACAGCCATCCCCAAATTGCACCGCTCGATCACTGGCATCTACATTTTGTTGCTGTTGTCCATTTACCCAATGCATCTAACACACCTTACATCTATGTTATTGATATCAATCTGCACATGATAAAACAACTGGCAGTAAAAGGACAAAATAAAAGACCCAGAATAATCCTGGGTCTTTTATTATTTCAACTTTCTACAAAAAACAGCTTATACGCGTTTAAAGAGAATTGAACCGTTCGTACCACCAAAGCCAAATGAGTTACACAGAGCATAGTCCATGTTCTCAACTTTACGGGCTTTATGAGGAACAAAATCAAGATGACAATTTTCGTCTTGATTATCTAGGTTAATTGTTGGAGGTACGATTTGATCACGCAGTGAAAGGATTGTAAAGATAGACTCAATAGCACCCGCAGCACCTAATAAGTGACCTGTCATAGATTTTGTTGAGCTAACTAATACATCAGTACCTTTACCAAATACATTTTCTACCGCTTGTGCTTCAGCAACGTCGCCTGCATTCGTTGATGTACCGTGTGCATTGATATAACCCACTTCTGATGAGGCAATACCTGCATCTTTCAGTGCATTTGTCATAGCTAGCGCACCGCCTTCGCCATTTTCTGCCGGTGAAGTCATGTGATAAGCATCGCTGCTCATACCAAAACCAACCACTTCAGCATAAATTTTAGCACCACGGTTTTTAGCGTGTTCGTATTCTTCAAGAACAAGAACACCCGCACCATCACCTAATACAAAACCATCACGCTCTTTATCCCATGGACGGCTAGCCGCTTGAGGATTGTCGTTACGTGTTGATAATGCACGAACAGCACCAAAGCCACCCAAACCTAATGGTGTAGTCGCTTTTTCGGCACCGCCTGCCAGCATTGCATCTGCATCACCATAAGCGATAATACGTGCAGCATGTCCAATATTATGAACACCTGAAGTACACGCTGTTGCGATAGAGATTGTAGGGCCACGAAGGCCATACATAATGCTTAAATGCCCCGCAACCATATTAATAATGGTTGAAGGTACAAAGAATGGGCTAATTTTACGAGGGCCACCATTCATCATAGATGTATGATTTTCTTCGATAAGGCCTAAGCCACCAATACCAGAACCAATAGCAGCTCCGATACGACTTGCATTGGCTTCTGTTACTTCAAGACCTGAATCCGCAATGGCCTGCACACCTGCTGCAATACCATATTGAATAAAAAGATCCATCTTACGCGCATCTTTACGCGAAAGATTATAATCTTCATGATTGAAATCTTTTACCAATCCAGCGAATTTAGTCGCATGATGACTGGTGTCAAAATCTTCGATAAGGCCGATACCACTCTGTCCAGCACACACAGCTTTCCAAGAAGCTTCTGCGTTATTACCGACAGGAGATAACATGCCTAGTCCGGTCACAACTACACGACGCTTAGACACGCTTATCCTCCAAGGAGGGAAAAAGTTTAGGATTAAAAATATAGGCGGTCGAGTGACCGCCTAGATTAGCAAGCTTATTTACCTGCGTTTTCAACGTAATCAATAGCAGCTTGAACTGTAGTAATTTTTTCTGCTTCTTCGTCTGGGATTTCGATATCGAATTCTTCTTCCAGAGCCATTACCAGCTCAACTGTGTCAAGAGAATCAGCGCCTAAGTCATCAACAAATGAAGCTGAATTTACAACTTCTTCCTCTTTAACACCCAGTTGTTCAACAATGATTTTCTTAACGCGTTCGTCGATAGTGCTCATACTATTAAATTTCCTATCAAAACTCGCTTGCGCGATGATTTTCTTAGTTTATAAATACAGGAAAAGATCTAACCAATCCCGACTGTGTGGACTACTTTATTCGCTATATTTTGCATTATATTGTACGCAAAAAGCAAATATAAAGACGTCCCCTTAATTAGATCATGTACATGCCACCATTGACATGCAATGTTTCACCCGTGATATAGCTCGCTTCATCAGAAGCTAAGAAGGCTACAGCACTGGCAATCTCTTTGGCATCACCTAAACGGTTAGCAGGAACTTGAGATAAAATACCTGCTCTTTGGTCGTCTGTTAATGCTCTAGTCATATCAGTTTCGATAAAGCCTGGAGCAACAACATTCACCGTAATGCCACGGGAAGCAACTTCGCGTGCTAATGATTTACTAAAACCAATCACACCCGCTTTTGCCGCCGCGTAGTTTGCCTGCCCTGCGTTACCCATGGTTCCAACAACAGAACCAATGGTAATTATACGACCATAACGTTTTTTCATCATAGCACGCATAACTGCTTTAGACAGACGGAAGACTGATGAAAGATTAGTGTCAATGATATCTTGCCATTCATCATCTTTCATGCGCATCAACAGGTTATCACGAGTAATACCTGCATTATTGACCAAAATATCAATTTCGCCAAATTCAGCACGCACATCTGCTAAAAATTTTTCGATAGAGTCGTTTTCTGTGACGTTTAACACAAAACCCTTACCCTTACCGTCTAAATATTCGCTAATAGCTTGTGCACCGTTTTCACTCGTTGCTGTACCAATTACTGTTGCACCGCGTGCAACTAAATCTTCTGCAATCGCACGGCCAATACCACGGCTTGCACCAGTAACTAGCGCTATTTTTCCGTCAAATCCCATGAGATCCCTCAGTCATTTCCTAATGCAGCATCTAATGATGCAATATCATTAACTGCTGCAGCGTTCATTTCTTTAGAAATACGTTTGGTTAAACCAGTTAATACTTTTCCTGGACCGATTTCTAATAGTTGTGTGATGCCTTTTTCAGCGATAAATTCAACCGTTTCAGTCCAACGAACTGGGTTATAAAGCTGGCGAACTAACGCATCACGGATAGCATTCGCATCAGTTTGCGCTTTCACATCAACGTTATTAACGACCTGAATTTCAGGTTGTTTAAATTCAATTTCTTGTAATGCAACCGCAAGCTTATCAGCAGCTGGCTTCATTAAAGCACAATGCGAAGGCACGCTTACTGCTAATGGTAAAGCACGTTTAGCCCCCGCTTCTTTACATAACACACCAGCGCGTTCTACGGCTTCTTTGTTACCTGCGATAACAACTTGGCCTGGTGAATTAAAGTTTACAGGTGAAACGACTTGTCCTTGCGCTGCTTCTTCACAAGCTTTTGCAATAGCGTCATTATCTAAACCGATAATCGCATACATTGCACCAGTGCCTGCTGGTACGGCTTCTTGCATCAGTTGACCACGTAATTCTACTAATTTAATTGCAGCAGCGAAATCAATAACTCCCGCACACACTAAAGCAGAATACTCACCAAGACTGTGACCTGCCATCATTTGTGGCATTTTGCCTTGTTTTTCTTGCCATACACGCCAGATTGCAACAGAAGCGGCTAATAACGCTGGCTGTGTTTTCCATGTTTTGTTTAACTCTTCTTCTGGACCATTCTGAACTAAGTCCCAAAGAGAGTAACCCAATACATCAGATGCTTGAGCGAATGTTTCAGTCACAATTGGATATTGCTCTGCAAGTTCTGCAAGCATTCCAACAGATTGTGATCCCTGTCCGGGAAAAACCATTGCAAAATCAGTCATATTTATTTTCCTGATAATATTAAAAACGGATAAGTGCAGAACCCCAAGTAAAACCGCCACCAAACGCTTCCAGTAAGATTAACTGGCCACGTTGAATGCGATTATCTCTTACAGCTTCATCTAATGCTGTTGGGACTGATGCTGCTGACGTATTGCCGTGGCGATCTAATGTCACCACTACTTTATCCATTGTCATATCCAGCTTTTTCGCTGTCGCTGAAATAATTCTTAAATTTGCCTGATGAGGCACAAGCCAGTCCAGTTCAGATTTATCAATTTTGTTAGCTTCTAGTGTCTCATCCACAATGTGGGCAAGTTCACGAACTGCGACTTTAAAGACTTCATTTCCTGCCATGGTAACGTAAGCAGGTAAATCTTCATTTTCTTTACGCTGATAAGGTAATGCTAATAAATCACCAAAACGCCCATCTGAATGTAAATGGGTAGAAATAATACCTTCGTCTTCTGACGCCCCCACGACTGCTGCACCTGCTGCATCACCAAATAAAATAATGGTGCCACGATCGTTAGGATCTAACGCATGGGATAATCTATCAGCACCAATCACAAGAGCATGCTTAACAGAACCAGCTTTAATAAATTGATCGACAATGCTTAATGCATAAACAAAGCCAGAACATGCAGCTGCAACGTCAAAAGCGATGCAATCATTGATACCTAACGCATTTTGAATCTGACATGCTGCGCTTGGAAATGCATGTGAGCCTGATGTTGTAGCAACAACAATCAATCCAATGTCTTGCTTATCAATACCAGACATTTCTAGTGCTTTTTCAGCCGCACCCGCGCCCATCACAGCAACAGATTCTTCTTCTGTTGCAATCCGACGTTCATTAATACCTGTTCGGGTAACAATCCATTCGTCAGATGTTTCAACCATTTTTTCTAAATCGGCATTAGTTCGCACTTGTACAGGCAAGTAACTACCAGTACCTAAGATTTTTGTATACATTCTATCAATCGCTCTTGGGTAATACTGTTGTCAGTCGAGAAGCGATCCGTTCTGGGATTTTTCGCTCAACGGCATGAACAGCCTGTTCTATTGCTGCTGTAAACGCGCTTTCATTTGCGCCACCATGGCTCTTAATGACGATACCGCGTAATCCTAACAGAGAAGCACCGTTATACTGGTCGGGGTTCATGTGTCCAAAACGCTTAATTAGCCGTTTTTGTAACCACTTCTTCAATATTTTCATCCACCACGACGTTTTTTTATTTTCGGTAGTAGAAGATTTAATCAATGAAAGGAAAACTCGAATCACTCCTTCCATCGTTTTAAGAGAGACATTACCTGCGAAGCCGTCACACACCAATACATCTGTTTTGCCTGTCAGTAATTCATTACCTTCAACATAACCAATATAATTGATATTAGATGTCGATTTTAATACCGTAGCAGCTTCGCGGATATTATCTAATCCCTTACTCTCTTCTTCACCAATATTTAAAAGTGCCACTTTTGGTGAATCAATCCCTGCTATCTCTTCGGCCATCACTGCGCCCATTACCGCAAACTGCACTAGCATTTTGCTATCACAATTAACGTTAGCGCCTAAATCTAGAACAACCGTCTTACCTTTTTTCTGATTAGGTAATACCGAAACCAGTGCAGGACGTTCAATTCCATCGATAGCATTAAGTCGAAGTTTTGCTAATCCCATCAATACGCCAGTATTCCCTGCACTTACACAAGCCTGTGCTTCACCTGTTTTCACCAGATCAAGAGCCACTCGCATTGATGTACCTTTACTTGCTCTAATGGCTTGTGAAGGTTTGGCATCATTGGCGACAATATGTTCTGCGGGTATAACTTGTAAACGGGTGATTAGCTCAGCATTTTGATTTGCAAGCAGAGGGGAGATAGAGTCTGGTTGACCTACCAGCAATATTTTTAAATGAGGATTAGATGCCAGCGCCCGCAAACAAGCAGGCACTGTGATACGAGGACCGAAGTCCCCGCCCATCGCATCTAACGCTATGGTTAGATTTGTCAAGGTATCAACGAGCTATAAAGCTAATTACTTGTTGATAACCTTGCGGCCACGGTAGTAACCGTCAGCAGTTACATGGTGACGCAGGTGAGTTTCACCAGAAGTTTTGTCAACAGAAACCTGAGTTACTGTCAGTGCGTCATGAGAGCGACGCATACCACGTTTAGAACGAGTTGGTTTGTTTTGTTGTACGGCCATTGACCTTACTCCTTAGTACTTTTCTTTAAACTGGCTAATACGGCAAATGGATTTGGTTTCTCTGATAATTCTTCAGGGAGTTCACCAAACACCATATCCGCGTCGGACACTTCACAGTGTTCAAAATCATGTACCGGAACCACTGGCAAGTTGAGGATTATTTCATCTTCAATCATCGCCAGTAAATCTATTTCACCAAATTCGTTTACATCGACTGGTTCATATTCTTCCGGTAATGCCTCGGCCCGTTCATCACTGACAACAGGGCTAAAACAATATGTTGCGTGAACATGATACGGAAAATGGCCACCACAACGTTGACATTCTAAAGTCACATCCACATCGGAATGTCCTTTAATCACGGCAAGACGTTGATGGTCAATATCAAATGATAAAACCACATCAATATCACTGTCCACACTGACCACCGATTCAGCTAAGCGGCTTACTTGCTCTGGAGAATAATGACCGTCATAGTCTAAATTCTTTTGAGCTGCTCGCAGCGCATCAATGGTCAGGGGTAATTTTACCTTTTGCATAAGGCGCGCATATTATCTTTGTAATGGAATATAGTCAAAGAAAAAGGCGGGTTATCTACACCTTTCCACCAAAATTCGCTTTATCAGCGGCGCATAGTTTAGAATGTCAGGCATCATTTTGCTACGGATTTTAAAAAAAATATGTTGCCACTCGTTCTTGCGTCTACTTCACCCTTTCGAGCTCAGTTGCTGAGAAAGCTTGGAATGCCCTTTATACAGGCATCTCCCGATATTGACGAAACCCCGAAGCCCACTGAATGTGCTCAAGATCTTGTCAACCGCTTATCCTATGAAAAAGCCAGCGCTTTACAAGCAAAATTTCCACAACACCTTATAATTGGTTCTGATCAAGTTTGTGTGTTGAATGAAAAGATCACGGGAAAACCCCTTAATTTTGATAATGCCTTTGCACAACTAAAACAAGCTTCAGGACAGTGTATCTCGTTCTACACCGGATTAACTGTATATAATAGCCTAACTTTAGAACATCAAACGCATTGTGAATTATTCCAAGTTTACTTTCGTCATTTAACTGATGAAGAAATTATCTGCTATTTAAATAAAGAAAAGCCTTTTAATTGTGCTGGCAGTTTTAAATCTGAAGGGCTAGGTATTACTCTATTTGATAAGTTTGTCGGTGACGATCCAAATTCTTTAATTGGTTTACCACTTATCCGATTGAATAAAATGTTACTCTCGCAAAGAATAAACCCATTATTTTTCTCTGATGATCAAAAATAAACCTGATCATCTTCATTTTTAATCTTATGTAGCGATAAAGCGTATTATGAATAAATTAACATCAGTCTTAACAGCTTTAGTGGTGGCAATAGCATTAGTGGGTTGTTCTGATGAAAAAGACACTGAAATTTCGACAACAAAAACAACTAACACAACAAATACTATCCAAGACAGTGTGATTTCAGACAAAAAAGATGACAGCACATCCTTATTTAAAAAGAATTTTGTCAGTAGTTGCATATTGGGTTCTGGTATTACCGATGATGCGTTAATTCCTCAAATTGCTGAAGTATGTGAATGTACTTACGACGGCATTATTAAAGATTACGGAATTACTGAATTTATCCGTGTAGATATGGAAATGCGCAAAAACGGTTCAACATCAATGCCTAAAGAGTGGAACATTGATAAAATTGTTGAGCAATGTATGACAAAAGTGGAAGGTTAACCCTATTTTCTATTCACTTTTTTAGTGATTTAAGAAAAGCAATACGCCCAGCTAACTGGGCGCATTGGGTATTCAGATTTTCTGTCGAAATAAAAATTTTCGATTTAAGATTTTTGACTGCGTAATACTTGTAAACAATAGCGTAACTGATTATCCATTGGCGCTTCAATTCGCATTTGGTCACCTGTTGAAGGATGAGTAAATGTCAAAGAGCTTGCATGTAAAAATAAGCGATTAAGTTTTGTTCCTACCAATTGTGAATCAAAATCACGATCACCATAACGATCATCAAATGCAATAGGATGACCTGCATGTAATGTATGCACACGAATTTGGTGAGTTCTGCCTGTTACAGGACTTGCTTTCACAAGTGTGGCAAATTCAAAACGCTCTTCAACCTTAAAACGTGTCTCTGAAGGTTTTCCTTCATTGCTCACTTTAACCACTCGCTCACCGCTTTGAAGAATATTTTTCAATAACGGAGCCTGAACAACTTTAGTATGGGATTGCCATTGACCACGCACTAAGGCTAAATAATCTTTTTGCATCTGTTTTAAGCGTAATTGCTCATGCAAAGCACGCAATGCTGAACGTTTTTTTGCAATTAACAACACACCCGATGTATCTCTATCAAGACGATGTACAAGCTCTAAAAAACGGGCTTCTGGACGCAATGCTCGTAAGCCTTCAATCACACCAAAGCTTAACCCACTTCCCCCATGAACAGCCGTGCCAGAAGGCTTATTGATAAGCATTAAGTGGTCATCTTCATATAAAATACAATTTGCCAACGCTGAGACTTTATCAAGTTTTGGTGATACAGCGACTTCTTCTTTTTCCGATACTCGCACAGGAGGAATACGGATGCTATCACCCGCATTGAGTTTATATTCAGGTTTAATTCGCCCTTTGTTAACTCGAACTTCCCCTTTACGAATAATTCGGTAAATCATACTTTTTGGTACACCTTTTAAGCGTGCCAGTAAAAAATTGTCGATACGCTGGCCTGCTTCATCGCCATCAATGGTGACGAACTGAACTTGATTAAATGATTTCATAGTGGCGATTCTTTGGCTCTCTTAAAATAAAAATAACAAACTACTTTGTGGTGTACAAAATAACATCAAATCTGTCGTCTATTTTAACCTGAATAATGGGAAAAAGACGAAACATTAGCTAATCTCTCATATTTATACAGAAAAAGTCACCAAAGCAGAAAAGTCATCTTGCTATAACCCTAACACCAATGGAATAATGCAGACTCTCCTGATTATGTTTATCAGGTATATTTATGAAAATTTTGTTTGTTTGATTTTCAAAATGCAGCAATGGCGTAAGACATAGTCGAAAATCAAACAATTTAGTATGCCACAAATACATCGCTTATTGAGTTGAAACATCGTTTTCAATTAAACAGTGCTGAATTTTTGAACTGAAAATCAGACTCACCGACATATTGCATCTCTATACAATCGACAACCGTGAGGTTGACGCATCTGTAAAAGACACGAGGTCATCGGTTATCAATAGTGTAATTACGTATGTTAGTGGCACATTATAAAACGTGAAAATAACGAGTAAGTCACAATATGAAAAGAATGTTAATTAACGCAACTCAGCAGGAAGAGTTGCGTGTTGCCCTTGTCGATGGGCAACGTTTGTACGATCTGGATATCGAAAGCCCCGGTCATGAACAGAAAAAAGCAAATATCTATAAAGGTAAAATTACTAGAATTGAACCCAGCCTAGAAGCCGCTTTTGTTGATTATGGTGCGGAACGCCACGGTTTCCTTCCTATCAAAGAAATAGCCCGCGAATACTTTCCTAGTAATTATCACTCTCATGGTCGTCCTAACATCAAAGATGTCTTAAAAGAAGGCCAGGAAGTTATTGTTCAAGTTGATAAAGAGGAGCGTGGTAATAAAGGTGCAGCATTAACCACTTTTATCAGCCTAGCAGGAAGTTATTTGGTCTTAATGCCAAATAATCCTCGTGCAGGTGGTATTTCTCGCCGTATCGAAGGTGAAGACCGTACTGAACTCAAAGAAGCTTTATCAAGCCTTGAAATCCCAGATGGCATGGGTCTGATTGTACGCACTGCTGGTGTCGGTAAATCGGCTGAAGCACTACAACAAGACTTAAGCTATCGTCTAAGACATTGGGATGCTATTAAGAAAGCAGCAGAGAATCGCCCTGCTCCATTCTTAATCCATCAGGAAAGTAACGTAATCGTTCGTGCATTCCGCGACTACTTACGTCCTGATATTGGTGAGATTTTAATTGATAACGCAAAAATCGTTGAAATGGCGCGTAGCCATATTGAAGCGATTGGTCGTGGTGATTTTGCTAGCAAAATTCGCCATTACACAGGTGCAGTTCCTCTATTTAGCCATTATCAAATTGAATCACAGATTGAATCTGCGTTTCAGCGTGAAGTTCGCCTACCTTCTGGTGGCGCTTTAGTTATTGATACAACTGAAGCATTAACGGCGATTGATATTAACTCCTCTCGTTCAACGCGTGGTGGTGATATTGAAGAAACAGCATTCAATACTAACTTAGAAGCTGCTGACGAAATTGCACGTCAATTACGTTTACGCGACCTCGGTGGTTTAATTGTTATCGACTTTATCGACATGACGCCAGTGCGCCATCAGCGTGAAGTTGAAAACAGAATGCGCGAAGCTGTTCGCCAAGATCGTGCTCGCATTCAAATTGGACGTATCTCTCGCTTTGGCTTATTAGAGATGTCTCGTCAACGTTTAAGCCCTTCATTAGGTGAATCAAGCCATCACGTTTGTCCTCGTTGCTTAGGCACTGGTACTATTCGTGATAACGAATCACTGTCACTTTCTGTGTTACGTCTTATCGAAGAAGAAGCACTTAAAGAAAATACCCATGAAGTGCATGCGATTGTACCTGTTCAAATCGCCTCTTATTTGCTTAACGAAAAACGAAAAGCTGTAACTGATATTGAATTACGTCAATCTAATGTCAAAGTGGTTATTGTTCCTAATGACCAAATGCAAACGCCTCATTTCTCTGTTATTCGTGTGCGTAAGGGCGAAGAAATTACCTCTCTAAGCTACAACTTAGCCCAATTCCATGAAAGTCAGTTAAATGAAGCTGAGGACGATGTTGTTACAGAGCGTAAAGCGCCTGAACAACCTGCTATTTCAGCTTTTGGATTGCAAGAAGAAGACACGCCAGAAACGACGACGAAAAATAAAAAAGCCCCTCAACCCCAAGCTAAAGCTGCTAAAACAGAACAAGCTCAAGCTACAGGTTTCTTTAGCTCTATCGCCAAATTCTTCTCTAACTTATTTAGTAGCGAACCAGAGCCTGTGGTAACACAAGAAAAACCACAGGAAAATAAGAAAGAGAATAACGAAAATCGTCGTGAACGTCGTAATAACAATAATCGACGTAACAACAATAATCGCCGTGACCGTGATAACGATCGTAATCGTGATAATGCAAATAGCGAAGACAATCGCAAGAATCGCAATCAAAAAACACAAGCGACACCAACAACTGAAGTTAGCAGTGAACAAGAGATTGCAGAACGCGAAGCACGTCGTCAGCAGCGTCGTGAACAACGTGCTGAACAACGTCGTCGTCAAGAAGAAAAACGTCAACAACAAGAAGCGGCTAAAGCTCAAGCTGCTCTGGCTGAAAATGATACCGTTGCAAAAGACAGTGCTAATGAGAAGAAAGAAGAACCTCGTCGCCCTGTTATGCAACGCCGTAATCGTCGTCAATTAACACAATCTGTACGTGTGACTGACAATGATAATGCATCAACAGTTGTGCCAGCTACGACGGAAAAAGCAGTTTCTGAACCACCAGTTGCAACAACACAAACGAAAGTTGCACCAACTGAAAAATCAGCACCTAAAGCAGTCACTGTTGCAAACGTTGAAACTAATGAAGCTCAAGCTGTAAAAGCATTACCTGATGCAACTAAATCACAAGATGAGAATAAGAACGAAGATAATAACGGACAAGATAATGTTATGCCTCGTCGTTCTCGCCGTTCACCTCGTCATTTACGTGTAAGTGGTCAGCGTCGTCGTCGCTATCGTGATGAACGAACTTTAACCGTATCACCAATGCCTTTGGCAATGGCGGTTGCTTCTCCTGAACTTGCTTCAGGTAAAGTCTTCATTCACTATCCAATCACACCAATAAGTGATGCACCATTTATTGAAAATAATGTTGAAAACAACAATGACGTTTCTGTTGGAAACCACATTATTACTCATAAAGATCCACAAATGGTAGCTATCACACCAGCGGTTTCAGAAGCCATTGTGGCAAAAGTGGAACAAGCGGATACCACAGAATCCACCTACACTGTGACTGTTAGCTCTGAATCAACCACTGAAGCTGTTGCTGAAATTATTGCAGTAGAGCCACAATTAGCACCTGCAGAAGCAAATAACATTGAGAACCAAGTTGAAGAAAGTGTTGTCAACAACGTTATCGATGATGTGAATACCGAAGAGCATGTTACTCGTAAAGAAAATATTTCTGCGGTATTAAACACAACCGAGGCTTATATGCATGAAGCTTCACAACAAGCAGAAACAGAAACAGATGCAGTGACTGAAACATCTACTTCTGAGCCTCAAGTTGTTGCTACTTCAATTACAACCGAAGAAACAACTGAGCAACATAAAGAAAGTGATGTTGAAGCTATTGTTGAAACAGTTGCTGAGCCTATCGTTGAAACGGTTATTGAAAGTCAGCCTGAAGAAAATGAGAGTGCGACACCTACAGTAGAAGCAGAGTCTGTACCAGTAAAAGAAAGCAAACCTACAGCCGTGATTATTCGTCAAGAGCCGGTAGTACGCCAACTTCATGCAAGCGCACCAATGACAAAAGCGCCAGCATCTGATGAACCTACTGTCGCAATTGAGATCAAAGCGTGGGAAGCACGTCCTGCTTTTGATAAGAAAGGCCGCACAGGTGCCGGTGGACATTGTTCTACTAATCACGCTTCTTCAGAAATGGCAAAAGCTGAAAGTCAAAACTGATAATAAGGTGTTATTAAGAATATCTTGATAATACTTCTAAATTAAGAACCCACTTTGAGTGGGTTCTTTTTTTTTGGAGATAACTATTAGTAAATTAACTTAGTACTTATTAAGGTTAAGGTAAAAATCATAACCACCCGTAAAACGGGTGGTTTGCTCTTGCCCTATAAGGGCTTGTTACCGACTGCGCCTAAATGACGCTGCTTTCTCTTCGTTCAAGCTAAGTGTCTTTGCTACTTTGGCTTACCCCTTGAAGGGGTTTTCATATTCTTTACTACTCAATTTATCCGAGATTAAATCCGACTTTTCTTGCTCTCTGATATACTTTTGAATTGTGGCTTCATTGAGTCCAACTGTTGTGACATAGAATCCTTCCGCCCAAAACTTTCTGTTGCCAAATTTATATTTGAGATTGGCATGTCTATCAAAGATCATCAACAAACTTTTACCTTTCAAATATCCCATGAAACTTGATACGCATATCTTCGGTGGAATACTTACTAACATATGAACATGATCTGGCATAAGATGCCCTTCGATTATTTCCACACCTTTATACTTACAAAGGTCTCGAAGGATCTCACCTATACTTGAACGAATTTTATTAAAAATTACTTTCCGTCTATATTTCGGCGAAAAGACGATATGGTATTTACACAGCCACTTTGTATGTGCTGAGCTTTGTGCTTTAATGCCCATAAACACCTTTCCTTATTTAAGTTACGAATATTAGCTTGAACATCTATATCGTAACGGAAAGGTGTTTTTCTTGGTATAACCTTTAATACCCACCCGCATAGCGGGTGGTTTTATATTTAAGACGCTGACGCGACTTAAACTGGCTAAAGCCAATAATAAAGAAAGCCGCACAACCTTTATTGTGCGGCTTCTCATATTTTTCAAAAATAATACTTATTTAACAGGCTTACTGAAAGCGGCTTTCAGTGCAGCAACCATTTGATCATTTTGTGATTGTGTTAATGGTTTACCTTTATCACTGATAAATTGTAAACTACTACGGTTATTTAAATCACCGACTTGTAATTTATAATCCGCCTCTTCAACGGTTGGTCTATCAACACCTAATGCACTCCAGTTTGCACTGCTCATTCCTTTATAGGTTACTTCTACTGAACCTTTAGAACGTGTGCGATCGCCCATCTTCATGCCAATACTTTCTAATGCGATTGGTAATCTATCCCAAACCACATCGAATGGAGCACGGACGATAATGACTGGAAGGCCAGCATTATCACTACCACTTTGAACATCAATAATACCTTGTAAGCTACTACTTGCCGTATTTTCGCTTAAATTACGCATACGGTTTAAGCCATCAACCAATTCGTTAAGCATTAAAGTATTGTAACGCTTCACTTCATCCGGATCTGTCATTTCCGTTTCGCCTTGGCGTAAACCTTCGTTAGTCACTGTTAACGAAATAACATTACCTGACTGAGCAATCACTAAACGCTGACGTGTTTGGAAAGGTACGTTTTCATCAGCACGTAACCATGTGATCCAATCTGTATGGATCTCTTTTTGCCCTGCATCACTTTTAACAATCGCAACACCTTTCTCTGTTAAGATAGAGCTAACTTGCTCGTATAGTGTTGTATTTTCTGGTGAATTTGGTAATAACAAACGGCTGTTATCTGCATTGTTTTCACTGCGTGAACCACTTAACAGATTCAGTGCTTGAGTTGGTGGACGAATATCAAGCGCTAAACCAACAGGTTCAGTTTTTTTAGGGGTTGGAATGTCATATTCCCCATTTTGCAAAGGCAACACCATACCCGCCGGAATCGCTAAATTCTTTAGCCCTGCCGTCTCTAAATAAGACTCATCACCACTGACCTGACGTTTATAGCGCTGATCACTTGAACAGGCTGCCAGTAAAACCACCAGCGACAGACCCGCGACTTTCATAATCTTTGATTTATGCAATAGTGTTGCCATTAAAATTCCCTAAGTTTTACAGTATTCCCGCTGTTAACAGCGCTTTCTCAACAATTTGCTGACCTGATGATGTCAACGGAGTCATAGGTAAGCGCAATGTGGCGTCTTCAATCAACCCAATACGTTGACACGCCCATTTAGCTGGGATTGGATTAGGTTCAACAAATAACTGATGATGTAAGTCCATCAGACGTCGATTAAGTTCACGTGCTTTCGCAAACTCACCCGCATTTGCTAATCGACATAATTCTACCATCTCTGACGCAGCAACGTTAGCAGTAACCGAAATAACACCGTGACCGCCAAGTTGCATAAAGTCTAATGATGATGCGTCATCGCCACTTAATAAGATAAAACTATCATCATTAACCAACTCTTGGATTTGACTAACCCTACTTAAGTTCCCTGTCGCCTCTTTAATTGCCACAATATTATCCAACTTGGCTAAACGTGCAACTGTTACTGGCAATAAATCACATCCAGTACGACCCGGCACATTATACAGGATTTGTGGTAATGCAGTGCTTTCAGAAATCGCTTTAAAGTGCTGATACAAGCCTTCTTGTGACGGTTTATTATAATATGGCGTTACACTTAAACAACCTGCGATACCTTTATTTTCAAACTGTTGCGTAAACCAAACAGCTTCAGATGTTGCATTAGCTCCCGTACCAGCAATTACAGGAATACGTCCATCAGCCATATCTAATGTCATTAAAACGACATCAACATGCTCGTCATGACTTAATGTTGCAGATTCGCCTGTTGTACCGACAGAAACAATGGCAGCACTGCCTGCATTAACATGATAGTCAACTAATTTACGTAAACTAACCCGGTCAACATTGCCTTTTGCGTCCATTGGTGTAACCAATGCCACCATACTGCCTGTAAAATTAAATTCGTTATTCACCATAATCATTGCTCCGAGATAGACGTATACTCAATGGTACTCATTCATTGCTCTATTGAAAACTACTTAACTCTAGGTTTCTAATGAAATTTGCTAATATTCTTTGATATGAATTAAAGAGATATAATAATTGAAGATAGTGAGCAAGGGATCTTGGCAGAAATCAAAATTTGTGTTTACCTGTTAAGAATAAACTGAAAGTCAAAAGGAATCTCATTTTGCCCATACCTGATAAACATTTTCTCGTCATTACTGCATTAGGTGCTGATCGCCCTGGTATTGTTGATACCATTACACAATTAGTCAGCCAATGCGGATGTAATATCGAGGACAGCCGACTTGCGATGTTTGGTCAAGAGTTTACGTTTATCATGCTACTCTCAGGTGGCTGGAACGCTATCGCACAGTTAGAAGCGTTGTTGCCGATTAAAAGTGCGGAACTTGATTTATTGACCGTCATGAAAAGAACCAAAAATGGGGCTCCCATTACCTATCCTTCTACCATTGCAGCGAAGGTTGATATTGAAGATGCACCCGGTATTGTAGAACGCTTTACTAATTTATTTAGCCAGCATAATTTTAATCTCGCTGAATTAATATCTAAAACACATCCTTCAGAAGATGGCTCACCTGCCCGTTTAGAAATACAAATTACGGCGCATAATCCATTAGATGATCATGGTATTGTTATTAATGAGAAATTTAATCAATTATGTACAGAGCTAAATGCTCAAGGCACAATAAGTATCGTAAATAGTCTGATGATGAAACAGTAAAAAATGGAGAATGACCAAATGAACCCATTAAAAGCCGGTGAAAAGGCGCCTCAATTCAGTCTGCCCGACCAAGATGGAGAAATAATTAATTTATCTGATTTCGCTGGTCAACGCGTGCTCGTTTATTTTTACCCTAAAGCAATGACACCAGGCTGTACGACACAAGCTTGTGGCTTACGTGATGAAATGGACACATTAAAAAAGGCCAAAGTTGAAGTATTAGGGATCAGCACAGATAAATCAGAAAAACTATCCCGTTTCGCTGAAAAAGAGATGTTAAATTTTACATTACTTTCAGATGAAGATCATAAAGTTGCAGAAGAATTTGGTATCTGGGGAGAAAAGCAATTTATGGGGAAAACTTACGATGGTATTCATCGTACAACATTCTTAATTGATAAAAATGGTCTTATCGAACATGTGTTTGATAACTTTAAAACTAGCAATCACCATCAAATCGTTCTCGAATATCTCGCTCAACATCCATAATTAAAACTTCGAATAGATAAAAAAACAGACAGCGTAAACTGTCTGTTTTTTTATCTATGCATTTAATACGGCACTTAGTTTTTCTTTATATGTTGTTCATTCGCAATTTCATCAGGTAATGCATGCAATACAGCTTTTATCAGCGTTGCTAATGGAATAGCAAAGAAAACACCCCAAAATCCCCACATGCCACCAAATATAATCACGGATAAGATAATAACTAAAGGATGCATATTTACAGCTTCAGAATACAGAATTGGCACTAATAAATTGCTATCTAATCCTTGAACAACAAGATAGGCGATAAATAACGCCCAAAAATCAGAGCCTAATCCCCACTGAGATAATGCAATCACAATAACTGGGATCGTCGCTAAAACAGCACCAACATAAGGAACTAAAACAGAAACACCGACGATAACAGCAAGTAATACAGAGTAACGTAAGTCAAAGAATGCAAATACAAAATAAGTGAAAATACCTACAATTATCATTTCAGTGACTTTACCGCGAATATAATTGGTAATTTGCTGGTTAACTTCAATCCAAACTTGCGCTGCCAATATTCTGTTTTTGGGTAAAACACGGCGAACTGCATTAAGCATCTGTTGCTTATCTTTAAGTAAGAAGAACGTCATTAAAGGAACAAGAATAAGATAAATCGACAGTGTAATAATTCCGATTAACGAAGCTAAAGACACTTTTAATACAGATTCAGCCACTGTTGAGAACTTACTACGTAAGTTTTCTGCCATCATATCAACAATACCCGCATCCATTAATGCTGGGAAACGATCGGGTAATTCATGTGCAAATGCATTGAACTTATTGATCATATTTGGGATATCTGAAATCAGTGTCATCCCCTGCTGCCAAACGGTTGGCGCTAAAATTAAAATAACAATGGCACTAATACCGATAAAGAGTGTCAGAATTATCGATACTGCCCATATACGGGCACATCCTAATTTCTCAAGTAAATGAGTTGGCCACTCTAAAAGATAAGCAAGCACAATTGCCACTAATAAAGGAGCAAGTATGCCACTGAAAAAATACAGAATTGAAAAGCCAGCAATCAAGATGACCACAAGGGCGATAACTTGTGGATCAGCAAATCGACGTTTGTACCATTGAACAAGCAAGTCCAGCATGAAAATAAAGATCCTTTATAATAATCAGAACAATAGAGCTATATGTATTCATTTACATAAGCAATAATCTTTTGACAGATTTTACGTTAGGTTTTGCTATCATACATCATTAATTATTAATTATTCGTTAAGATAGCCATCAGGATACAGTTGTATGAAACTCAGACTTAAAACCCCTTTAGTCGCGCTTCTTGTTTCTGCGTTGCTATCAACATCAGTAGTGCCAGCGCATGCTGCGATTGATATTGAAGATTCTTTACCTGATATGGGAACTACCGCAGGTTCAACATTAAGCATCAATCAAGAAATCGCTATGGGTGATTACTATACTCGCCAACTGCGAAATAGTGCACCATTAGTTTTTGATCCATTACTTTCTAACTATATTAATAATTTAGGACAAAAGCTCGTTTCTAACGCCAGCTCGGTCAAAACGCCTTTTCACTTCTATTTAGTTAACAACCCAAATATTAATGCCTTTGCTTATTTTGGGGGAAACATTGTTTTGCATTCCGCGCTCTTTCGATATAGCCAAACTGAAAGTGAATTAGCCTCTGTTATGGCTCACGAAATCACGCATGTTACTCAGCGTCATTTAGCACGAATGCTGGAAGATCAGGCTAAAACAACACCTCTTGCTGTTGCCGGCGTATTAGGTTCTATTCTGATATTTATGGCAAACCCAAATGCAGGCCTTGCAACATTTACAGGAAGTATGGCGGGTATGCAGCAAAATATGATCACCTTCACCCAAATGAACGAGCAGGAAGCAGATCGTATCGGAATACAGACGCTCTATCGTGCGGGATTTGATCCCAAAGGGATGCCTGATTTTATGCAAATTCTTGCTGATCAGGTACGATATAGCTCTAAACCACCGGAAATGTTATTAACGCACCCCTTGCCCGATAGTCGCTTATCCGATGCAAGAAGCCGAGCAAGCCAATATCCTGCTCGACAGGTTCCACAGTCAGCTGACTTTCTATTTGCTAAAATGCGTGTATTAACCATGCTGACGAAAAATCCAACATCAGAGAATGCATTACAAACGGTACTTGATCAGTTTAAACAAGGCACTGCTCTTGAAAAATCAGCTGCAAATTATGCGCTTATACTGATCTATTCTCGTGATCGCAAATTTGATGATGCAAGAAAACTGCTCACTCCTATGTTAGAAAAAGAGCCTAACAATATTTGGCTTATTGATGCCATGACAGATATCGATTTAGAACAAAATCGCGCAGGCGATGCAGTTGCAAGATTACAACTGGCATTGAAACAAAGGCCCAATAACAATGTCCTTATTGCCAACTTAGCTAACTCATACATGCATAATAAGCAATATAACGAAGCTAGCCGCCTACTTTATCGTTATACCTTTGATAACCCAAACGATCCTATTGGTTGGCAATTAATGGCAGAAAATTCAGCCAAACAAGGTGATAGAGCGCATGAATTAGCGGCTTATGCAGAAGATTTGGCCCTAAGAGGTGACTTTGAAACGGCGATCCGTTATTTAGGTGATGCAAGCCGACAAGTCAAATTAGGCAGTAATGATCAAGCTCGCTTTGATGCTCGTATAGACCAATTAAGAAAAATTCAGCAAAGAGACAGCCAATTTAAATAAGGGACAAAATGACCAAGAAAGTGACGATTTATCATAATCCACGCTGTTCAAAAAGCCGTGAAACCTTACATTTACTAGAAGAAATGCAAGTAACCCCTGAGATTAATCTCTACTTAGACACTGCGCCTTCAGTAACAGAAATTAAAACACTTCTTAAAGCACTAGGGTTTGATGATGCAAGAAAATTAATGCGTACAAAAGAAGAGATCTATAAAACACTCAAACTTGCTGACGAAACGTCACAAGATGCATTAATTCAAGCAATGCATAAAAATCCTAAGCTTATTGAGCGCCCTATTGTCGTTGTCGATAATAAAGCTCGTTTAGGTAGACCACCAGAACAAGTGAAAGAACTGTTTAATTAACCTTCAATATTTAAAGCCCATATTTATATTCTTACCTATATGGGCTTCTGTCTATTTACTTCATTATTAATCCCGCAACCGTTTACTCTCTTTTCTCAATTAAGAAATAAATCATCGAATGTTATTAAATTGTAAGTATTACAATTAGCAAAGAGTTTCTTATTTCCATAATAGAAAAAAATCAATCGTTTTATGCTTTCAAAAATTTTCATCTCAAATTCATATTTTTTATGAGTAAGAAATTGCTATTTTTAAAAACTTTTATCAAGATCACACCACACCTTACGAAGTCACGGTTATAAGAAAAAAATAATCATGTGTTTCATTTATATTGTGACTCAAGTCTCTTTACACAAATACATTCCTACATATCATGGGCATCAGAAAATATGATAGCAGAATTGATAAATAATAAATTCTCGTCGAAATATTTTTTCATTATCATCCAAGAAAGAAATTAACAAGAAGTACACATTTAAAACAATACTGCAACACAGCAATAAACTTTCAATTTGTTATTTAGTCTATCTCTTCTTTAGTTGTTAACTTTTAATTTGATGACAATTAATCGGTGTGAAATGAAGTTATAGATGTATATGAAATAAACAACGTTATAGCCAACATTATGGGCAATTAAAACTAACCAATCATCATTATGATGTCGGGTGATTGCTAGGCTAATAGGAAAACAGATGAATATCGTACTTAGATTAAAACTTGTCTCATTCCTCCAGTTCTTTATATGGGGGTCTTGGCTGGTAACATTCGCCTCGTACCTCTTTGGAGAACTGCATTTTAAAGGTAGTGATGTTGGGCTTATTTTTAGTGCTCTTGGGCTTGCCTCACTTATCGCACCTGTCATCATGGGATTTATTGCAGATAAAATAAATAACCGCAAATTAGTATTTATTACCCTGCATATTTTTTCCGCATTAGCATTAGTGTTAATGTCGCAAATGACAACAGTAACCACCCTATTCTTTGCGACTTTGTTGCACTTGTTGTTCTTTATGCCTAGTATCTCAATGGCAAACAGCATCATTTTCGAACTGTTAGAGCAAAAACATTTAGAACCTAACAACTACTTTCCAAAGATCCGTGTTTACGGCACAGTCGGTTTTATCGCGGCCATGTGGGTTATTAGCTTCTTAGGTTTAGGTAATAGTTACCACCAGCTCTTTGTGGCTGCAATTGCTTCTATTATTCTCGCTATTTTTGCCATGTTCTTACCTGCAACAAAAGCTATTGACAAAAATGAAGCTAAAGCAGAAGAAGCAGCATTTAGTCTTTCTAATATTTTGCAAGTATTTAAAAAGAAAAATGTCGTTGTTTTCTTATTCTTCGCAACATTGTTAGGATCTGTACTGCAAATTACGAATACTTTTGGTGTACCATTCCTGCAAGATATTGCACAATCTCCAAATGCAGATGATTCATTCTTTGCACGTTACCCTTCCGTATTCTTATCTATTTCACAAATTTCAGAAGTCGTCTTTATTTTATTCCTACCTCTGCTACTAAAACGTGTAAGAATCGAAACTATTGTTTTATTTAGTATGATTGCTTGGATTTTACGTTTCGGTTTCTTTGCTTACGGCGACTACACATCATTAGGACAAATCGTCTTATTATTATCAATGATTGTGTATGGCTGTGCATTCGACTTCTTTAATATCTCTGGTTCACTGTTCTTAGAAAAAGAGATCCCATTGCAATATCGCTCAACAGCACAAGGTATGTTTATGACCTTAGTGAACGGTTTTGGTACTTATTTAGGTGCGATGTTAAGTGGCTGGGTCATTGATTTATATACTACCAATGGTGCCGTTGACTGGAAATCATTCTGGCTAATCTTCACTGGTTACACCGTTGCAATTACTGCACTTTATCTGATTTTCTTACTGGTACCACAGAAGAAAGCTAAAGTAGTAGAAGCACACTAATTATTTAACCCTCCTCCTTTATTGTTTGTCTTTCTCACCGCTTGCCTTTTATAAAGACAAGCGGTTTTTTATCTCATATTTATATCGGGAAAGATAAAAAAGAAATGTTCACCATTAATAAGCAACAAAAAATTGTTATCTTCAAAGGGTATTTAATTTCGAAAAGAGGGGTTAGATTTAGATTATTCGCCTCACCTAATAAGATGAGTGAGGCCATTTAAAGTTTGAGTATATCTTTCACAAATGGGATGGTCAGTTTACGCTGAGCAACAATAGAAGCATGATCAAGTTCATCGAGCATTTCAAATAAGGTACGCATTTTTCTATCTAAACGTTTTAATACAAAACGTCCAACATCTTCAGGTAGTTCAAACCCACGAAGTTTTGCTCTTAATTGCAACGCTTGAATTTTTTCTTCGTCACTTAAAGGCTGCAAACGGTAGATTTGTCCCCAATCAAGACGAGATGCTAAATCAGGAAGTTGTAGTTCTATTTGGCGAGGCGGTCTATCCCCTGTAATTAATAAACAGGTTCGCCCATGCTCTAACACTCGGTTATAAAGATTAAATAAGGCGAGTTCCCACTCTTCATCACCCGCAATACATTGAACATTATCGATACAAACTAAGGATAAATGTTCCATACCTTCAAGAACATCGGGAACAAAATAGGCGCGTTTATCAAGAGGAACATACCCCACTGCATCACCTTTTAAAGAGAGCTCTGCACAAGCGGCATGTAATAGATGACTCTTTCCACCTCCGTCACGAGACCAGAAATAGATATAACTGCCATGAGATTGATGAATGGCGGTTCGAATTGCCGCGACTAACGACGCGTTTTCCCCTGCATAAAAGCTATCGAATGTCTCATCATCGGGCAGAGATAGTGGTAATGATAGCTGTGACGGCGTATTCAGAAGCACCTCACCTGAATAGTGTAATAAACGTGGTGATTCTAACACAAATTCTCACAAGGTCAGAATCAATATTAAAAAAGCACATGATACTGGTTAAGATAACAGCAAGATCACCATAATAAGTCTATTTTATATACTCCGAGCCCTTTATTGAATTGTTACTTAGCGACCCCTTAAATTATTTAGAGCAAAATCAATAAATATTCCATGTTAATAAGTTTCACTTGATTATCTGAAGTTTAATTTCGCAACATCATTACCGGAAGGTTGCTGATAAATGTCGAGTTTGAAATATTTGGCTGATGCGTTTATATACTCAAAAATTTCAGATTGAGTTTCTTCATATTCAACCCAAGTGGTTGCACGAGTAAAGCAATATAACTCTACTGGTAATCCCATTGGTGTCGGTGGCATTGTTCTGATCACCAAATACATATCAGGTCGAACATCGCCACGCATTTTTATCCAATTTAGCATGTACTTGCGAAATAATTGTAAGTTAGTCACGCCTTTTGTTTCTAACCACTCATTAATATCACCAATCTCTTCTTCTTTTCCTTCAAGCATTGTTTCTATGCTATTACGAAGCGGAGCGGTATTTTTTAATTCTAATACTAATTCTTGCGTTGCAAATGAAATCGAAGATTGGTCAATATAAAAACTACGTTTAATCCGACGCCCTCCTGATGAAAACATCGGTTGCCAATTAGTATATTTTTCAGTCAAAAAGTCTTTAGTTGGAATACGGGAAATTGTATTATCCCAATTGCGTACAGTAATCGTATGTAATGCAATATCAATAACCTCACCGCTGATATTACTACTCGGCAATTCAATCCAATCATAAAGCTTTAATACTTTTCCGTTAGAAATAAGAATATTAGCAACAAAAGAGATAAGTGTATGCTGAAAAACAAACATTAACACCGCAGCAATGGCACCAAAGCTTGAGATAATAATAAGTGGTGACTGTTCGGTAAATAACGCAATGATCAAGATAAAAGAGATAATCCAGACCACAATTTTGGCAATCTCAATATAGCCTTTGATGGAATTATTCCGATGCCATGCTTTTTTAGCATGCCTAATATTGAAGATATCAAGGGCGTTATTAAGCAATGAGGCGATATTGATGATAATAAAGGCGCGAGCAACCGTCTCAAAGATAATATTCATTTCCGTTGAAAAAGACGGTAGTAGCTGATTAATATAGAGAACGAGTGTAACAGCAACAATAGATGCACTCTTTTTAGCGATATCTTCTATGGTTTCTTCATCTGAAAGCTCAGTAAATAAAAAAAGTAAACGCTTTGCGATTCGGCGGAAAATCATTTTGGCGAGAAACCATACCACTAACAACACAACAACTAAAAATATTGTGGTAAAAATCTGCTTTGATGTAATGAAATCATAAATTTCAATCAGGTTTTTCATAAATTACGTTATACCTTTATTGAGATACCTCAACCTTAAAACGAATATCACTTAAATCGCAGATAAGATGCCTATTTCGCATAAGAACAGACGACCATTGTCTCATTTATTTTATTTAAATAAACATCATGATTGAATTATTCATGCTTTTCTAAGTCTTAAACGCTTAAAATATCAAAAATCTTAGTTTTTAATATGACACAAGAATAAAACACAATAAAAAAAGGCGGAGATCATCCACCTTTTTATTAAATTCAGTATATTGCTTTAGATTTTCTTAATCGATTACTTTTTATTTGCTGTACCACTAACCGATTCAATAATGTTATCCGCTAATTCTGTTTCTGGACGAATAATACTGACGAGTTTAAAAATCAAACTTAAAACAATACCCACGATGGTTGCTAATGCCATGCCTTTTAATTCAGCAGCACCAATTTGAATGGAAGCTCCACTTACACCGACAATCAGAATAATAGCCGTTAATATCAAGTTTTGCGGTTTATTATAATCCACTTTTGAATCTAATAAGACACGAATACCTGATGCACCAATGACACCGTAAAGCAGTAATGAAACCCCGCCCATAACTGGAACAGGCACAGCCGCTATAGCCGCAGCCAGTTTACCAACACAAGATAATAAGATAGCGAGAATTGCTGCACCACCAATAACCCATGAACTGTAAACCTTAGTAATAGCCATAACACCAATATTTTCACCATAAGTCGTATTTGGTGTTGAACCAAAGAAACCCGAAATAATGGTAGAGAAACCGTTTGCGAACATAGAACGATGTAAGCCCGGATTTTTCATTAAATCGCGTTGCACAATATTTGCGGTAACAACAAGGTGTCCAACGTGCTCAGCAATAACAACTAACGCGGCGGGTAGAATAATAAAGATAGCACTCCATTCAAAACGTGGTGAATAGAATGTTGGTAGTGCAAACCAGTTAGCTTCTTTAATTGGCGTAATATCAACAACGCCCAAGAAGAAAGAAAGAGCATAACCTGCTAATACCCCAATAAGAATAGGAATAATAGCAAGAAATCCTCTAAACATCACTGAACCTAAAATAGTCACACCTAAAGTGACCATAGAGATAAGCAATGTTTGACTATCAACTGGTGCATCCGCACTGGGTAATAATCCTGCCATTCCTGCTGCGGTTCCTGCTAATTCAAGCCCGATGACGGCAACGATTGCGCCCATTGCTGCAGGCGGGAACATCACATTAATCCAACCTCGCCCTGCTATTTTTACAATACCTGCCACAAGACAAAATAACACGCCACAGACGATAAATCCTCCAAGTGCTAATTCATACCCTAATGGTAATAGCAAAAGCACAGGTGAGATAAATGCAAAGCTTGAACCTAAATAAGCAGGAATGCGTCCTTTACAAATAAAGAGATAAAGCAGGGTTCCGATCCCGTTAAATAATAATATTGTTGCCGGATTAACTTTAAATAAAATTGGCACAAGTACGGTGGCGCCAAACATTGCAAACAGATGTTGAAGGCTCAACGGGATTGTTTGTAATAATGGTGGGCGCTCTTCTACCCCGATTGCACGACGAGTCATGCTTACGACCTCTCTTTAATATGAATGTGAAATTGGTTTGTATTTTTTCATACTCGTCTTATTTTAAGTCGCCATGTTGCTGACTAAGCCCTCTAGCACTAGTCATCTAACAACACCTTAAAATATTTAGAGTTTAATAATAAATAAGTGATCCAAAAAAAAGCCGACTATCAAAGTCGGCTTAATTATTATTTTGTACCAAATATCTTATCACCAGCATCGCCAAGACCTGGAACGATGTACCCGTGCTCATTAAGATGGCTATCAATAGATGCTGTATATAATTCCACATCTGGATGAGCTTCTTCTAATGCCTTAATACCTTCTGGAGCAGCAACCAGTACTAATACTTTAATTGAAGTACAGCCTGCATTTTTTAATAAATCAATTGTGGCAATCATAGAGCCGCCTGTTGCTAACATAGGGTCAACAACAAGAGCCATACGCTCTTCAATATTGGATGCTAATTTCTGGAAGTAAGGGACAGGTTTTAATGTTTCTTCATCGCGGTAAACGCCAACTACACTGATTCGGGCACTAGGAATATTTTCTAATACTCCATCCATCATCCCGATACCTGCACGGAGGATAGGAACTACTGTGATTTTTTTTCCTTTAATCTGTTCTATCTCTACCGGACCACACCAACCTTCTATTGTTACCGTCTCTGTTTCTAAATCGGCGGTAGCTTCATACGTCAGTAGACTGGAAACTTCTGAAGCCAGTTCACGAAAGCGTTTAGTGCTTATATCATGATCTCGCATCAGCCCCAATTTATGTTGAATGAGTGGGTGTTTTACCTCAACGATCTTCATAATTTCTCCTAATGTACGACGCAGCCTGACAAAAAAATCGCGAGATTATACCGCTTTTTTGCCAACATTCCATCGTTTTTCTATTGATATTGATCAAGCGCACAGCTTTTAACCACACCAACATGAATAATTGTGACCTATAAAGAAGATCCTCGCAAACGTTTGCTTTGCCTGTTAGAATAGCGTCCGCACACATTTTTTCTTAACAGCAACTTGCCGTGAGGGCTCTACGTGACTAACAAATCCTCTCTCAGCTATAAAGATGCCGGTGTCGATATTGATGCAGGTAATGCTTTAGTCGATCGTATCAAAGGTGTAGTAAAAGAAACCCGCCGTCCTGAAGTTATGGGGGGTTTAGGTGGTTTTGGCGCACTTTGTGCAATTCCTTCTAAATACCGCGAACCTATTTTAGTTTCAGGCACAGATGGCGTAGGAACTAAACTTCGCCTTGCGATGGATTTAAATCGCCATGATGACATCGGGATTGATTTAGTCGCAATGTGTGTCAACGATTTAATTGTTCAAGGTGCAGAACCCCTTTTCTTCCTTGACTACTATGCCACAGGAAAATTGGATGTCGATACCGCAGCTCGTGTCGTAACAGGTATTGCAGAAGGTTGTAAGCAATCTGGTTGTGCATTAGTAGGTGGCGAAACAGCAGAAATGCCCGGTATGTATCATGGCAATGATTATGATATCGCAGGCTTTTGTGTGGGCGTGGTTGAAAAATCAGAAATTATTGATGGCAGTAAAGTTAAAGCTGGTGATGCACTCATTGCTTTAGCATCCAGTGGTCCTCATTCTAATGGTTATTCATTAGTCAGAAAAATTCTTGAAGTCAGCAATACGCAAGCAGATAGCACATCACTAGGTGACAAATCATTGGCTGACCATTTGCTAGCTCCTACTCGTATCTATGTAAAATCCTTACTGTCACTCATTAAAAATATTGATATTCACGCGGTAGCGCATATCACTGGCGGTGGATTCTGGGAAAATATTCCTCGTGTATTACCTGAAAACACACAAGCGCGTATTGACAGTAAAAGCTGGGAATGGCCGTTGGTTTTCAAATGGTTACAAGATGCTGGGCAAGTCAGCACACATGAGATGTATCGCACCTTTAACTGTGGTGTTGGATTGTTAATTGCCGTTAACCCAAATGATGTTGAAAAAACATTAGCCCATCTTGCTGAGTGTGGTGAAAACGCATGGTTAATTGGCGAAATCGCGCCACAAGCTGCGGGTGAAGCACAAGTTATTATTAACTAATGAAAACATGTGAATGAAAAATATTGTCGTCCTTATCTCTGGAAACGGCAGCAACCTACAGGCGATTATTGACGCCTGTAGGGCAAATAAAATCACAGGTAATGTGGTTGCTGTCTTAAGTAATAAAGCTGATGCATATGGTCTTGAACGGGCAAAACTTGCTGATATTCCAGCTTATTTTGTTGACCCAACTCTATATAATGACAGAGCTGATTACGATAAAGCATTAATTGAAAAAATCGATGCTTACCAACCTGACATTGTGGTTTTAGCCGGTTTTATGCGCATTTTATCGCCTGATTTTGTGACTCATTATCAGCATAAATTATTAAATATTCATCCTTCTTTGCTTCCTAAATACCCCGGATTACATACCCATCGCCAAGTTTTAGCGAATAAAGACTCTTTTCATGGCGTTACCGTCCATTTTGTTACAGAAGAACTTGATGGTGGTCCTATGATTATTCAAGCGCGCATTCCTGTTTTAGCTGACGATACTGAACAATCCTTACAAACAAGAATACAAGCAGAAGAGTACCGTATCTATCCATTGGCGATCGGATGGTTAGCTGATGAGCGATTAAAAATGCAGAATAATCAAGCTTTTCTCGATGACATTGCGCTTTTCGACAACCTTGGGTAACTATTTCATTTAAGATAAAAAGTCACATTGTGCTACACTGTAGCCCGCGTGACTTTTTTTTGTGTCATCCTTTTCTCTTTTTATTCAATGCATTCACCGAGGTGCTTATGTCCGGTGGTAAGAAAGTTCCACCTATAAAATTACGTCCTCTCGAACGAGAAGATCTCTCTTTTGTTCACCAACTTGATAATAACGCTAGCGTTATGCGCTATTGGTTTGAAGAGCCTTATGAGGCTTTTATCGAGTTAAGCGACCTTTATGAAAAACATATTCACGACCAAAGTGAACGCCGTTTTATTGCCGAAAATGACGGCACTAAAATTGGACTTGTCGAGCTAGTTGAAATTGATTATGTTCACCGTCGTGCTGAGTTCCAAATTATCATCGCCCCTGCGCATCAAGGCCATGGATATGCTGCACGAGCAGCCAAGCTGGCTATGGATTATGCTTTTTCTGTACTTAATTTATACAAGCTCTATTTAATCGTCGATAAAGAGAATGCTAAAGCGATTCATATTTATGAAAAGCTTGGCTTTAAAAAGGAAGGTGATTTAATAGATGAGTTTTTTGTTAACGGTGCCTACCGTTCTGCGATTAGAATGTGTACTTTCCAAGCACCTTATTTTGAAAAAAAAGCCAAAGAGGCAAAACCCGAAAATTTTGTTAAACCGGGTGCGACTATAAAGCAACATGTCTGATTTATTCAGATATTAAGATTTAACTTTAACCCTAGTTGGAGTTCAGATGTCCCAGGAACGACTCTATATTGATAAAGAGATCAGTTGGCTTGCGTTTAACGAACGTGTATTACAAGAGGCGGCTGATAAACGAAACCCGTTAATTGAAAGAGTCAGGTTTCTGGGGATCTATTCAAATAATCTTGATGAGTTCTATAAAGTCCGTTTTGCTGATGTTAAACGCCGTATTTTAATTAATGAAGAGCGTGGCTCACGCTCTGCATCAAGCCATGCTCGCCATCTTATCAAAAAAATTCAGTCAAAAGTGGCTAAAGCTGACCAAGAGTTTGATGCTTTATACAATGATTTGTTACTTGAAATGGCGCGAAATCAAATCTTTTTAATTAATGAACGCCAAATCTCACCTAATCAACAAATTTGGTTACGCCAATATTTCCGTCAAAATTTAAGAAAACACATCACCCCTATTTTAATTAATCCTGAAACCAATTTGGTTGAGTTTCTTAAAGATGACTATACCTATTTAGCGGTTGAAATTGTGCAAGGGCAAACTATTCATTATGCTCTATTAGAAATTCCATCAGATAAAGTCCCTCGTTTTGTTATTCTGCCAACAGACCAAGGGCGTAGTAAGAAAAAGTCCATGATTTTATTGGATAATATTTTACGCTACTGTCTTGATGAAGTGTTTAAAGGCTTTTTTGATTATGAGTCATTAAGTGCTTATTCCATGAAAATGACGCGAGATGCAGAGTATGATCTTGCGACAGAAATGGAATCAAGCTTACTTGAAATGATGTCATCAACATTAAAGCAACGCCTTACCGCAGAGCCTGTCCGTTTTGTTTATCAGCGTGATATGCCTGATGAAATGGTGGCATTGCTGCGCAGTAAGTTAGGTTTATCGAATAATGACTCCGTCATTGCTGGTGGTCGTTATCATAATTTTAAAGATTTTATTAACTTCCCAAATGAAGGAAGTAAATTTTTATTAAATAAACCGATCCCTCGCTTACGCCATATTTGGTTTGATAACTTCCGTAATGGTTTTGATGCCATACGTGAACGCGATGTCTTACTCTATTATCCTTATCATACTTTTGAACATGTGCTGGAATTGTTGCGCCAAGCTTCTTTTGACCCAAGTGTTATCTCAATAAAAATCAATATTTACCGTGTTGCTAAAGATTCTCGGATCATTGATTCGATGATCCACGCTGCGCATAACGGCAAACGTGTCACGGTCGTTGTTGAGTTACAAGCACGTTTTGATGAAGCAGCGAATATCCACTGGGCAAAACGCCTAACAGAAGCAGGTGTACATGTTATTTTCTCTGCTCCGGGTTTAAAAATTCATGCGAAATTATTTATTATTTCTCGCTTAGAAGATGGTGAAATCATTCGCTATGCCCATATTGGTACGGGGAACTTTAACGAAAAAACAGCCCGTCTTTATACTGACTATTCACTATTAACAGCTAACACTGAAATTACCAATGAAGTCCGCCGCGTCTTTAACTTTATTGAAAACCCTTATCGCCCTGTGACTTTTGAACATTTGATGGTTTCACCACAAAATTCACGTATTCTTTTAAATCAATTAATCACAAATGAAATTCACAGTGCTCAAGCCGGACATCCTGCGGGGATCACATTAAAAGTGAATAATTTAGTTGACGAAGAGTTAGTTAATCGCCTTTATGACGCATCAGAAGCCGGCGTAAAAATACGATTATTAGTCCGTGGAATGTGTTCTTTAGTCCCTAATCAACCAGGATTTAGTGAAAATATTCAGGTCACCAGTATTGTTGACCGCTTTTTAGAACACGACCGTGTTTATGTGTTCACTAATAAAGGCGATGAAAAGATCTTTCTCTCTTCTGCAGATTGGATGACAAGAAACCTTGACTACCGTATTGAAGTTGCAGTGGCTTTGCTTGATCCTCAACTCAAACAGCGCGTTTTAGATATACTGGATATTCAATTTAATGACACAGTAAAAGCACGTTATATCGATAAAGATTTAACAAATAGCTATGTTCCTCGTGGAAATAAACGTAAAATCCGTTCCCAGCTTGCTGTCTATGAGTACATTAAATTGTTAGAACAACCAGATTCACGAGCGTAATTTTATGCCTTTATCACAAGATGACACTTCACCACGCCCTTTAGAAATTGCGGCTATTGACCTCGGTTCTAATAGTTTTCATATGATAATTGCACGTGTTGTTAATGGTGCATTGCAAGTATTAAGTCGTTTAAAGCAGCGAGTTTATCTTGCTGATGGGCTTGATGATAATAACGAATTAAGCGAAGAAGCTATGTTACGTGGGCTTTCTGCTCTTTCTCTTTTCGCTGAAAGGTTGCAGGGCTTCCCCGCAGAAAATGTCACCGTCGTAGGAACACATACTTTGCGTGTCGCCACTAATGTTAAAGTCTTTCTTCAACGAGCCAAAGACGTTATTCCTTATCCTATTGAAATCATTTCAGGCCATGAAGAAGCGCGACTTATTTTTATGGGGGTTGAACACACTCAATCTGAAAAAGGTCGAAAACTCGTTATCGATATCGGTGGTGGTTCAACAGAACTCGTTATTGGTGAAAATTTTGAGCCAATTTTAATCGAAAGCCAACGCATGGGTTGCGTCAGTTTTAGCCGTCAATTTTTCCCAGAGCAGAAAATTAGCGAATCCGCTTTTCGTAAAGCGCGAGAAAAAGCAGCGCGTAAAATGGAAAAAATTGCATGGCAATATAAAATGACTGGCTGGGATGTGGCTTTAGGGGCATCGGGAACAATTAAAGCAGCCCATGAGATCTTAGTTGAGTTTGGTGAAAAAGACGGTGTTATCACACCTGAACGCCTACTTATGCTCACTAAACAAGTTTTACGATTTAAGAAATTTAAAGATATTGCCCTGCCGGGTTTATCTGATGAACGTAAACGTGTTTTTGTACCAGGTTTGGCTATTTTATGCGGCATTTTTGATTCTTTAGGATTAAAAGCCTTACACCTATCTGATGGTGCATTACGTGAAGGTGTGCTTTACGAAATGGAAGGCCGATTTCGCCATCAAGATATTCGTCAGCGCACAGCTAAAAGCCTTGCAGAGCACTATAATATCGATAGAGAACAAGCAAAACGTGTTCTTGACACAATGCAATCGCTTTACGCTCAGTGGGCACAACAAAATCCTAAACTGGTTCGCCCTGATTTAGAAGCTATTTTAGTTTGGGCTGTCATGTTACATGAAGTAGGATTAAGCATTAATTTAAGTGGATTACATCGCCATTCTGCCTATATTCTTTCAAATACTGATTTACCCGGTTTTAATCAAGAGCAACAGCTGTTATTAACAACCCTCGTTCGCTATCACCGAAAAGGGATCAAGTTAGATGAGTTGCCTAAATTTAATCTTTATAAAAAGAAACAGTATTTTCCACTCGTACAAATACTAAGGCTGGCGACTTTACTGAATAATCAACGACAATCAACAACAAAACCTGCCTCTTTGCGTTTAGTTACAGATGAAAATCATTGGACACTTTATTTTCCTAAAAAATATCTTTCCGATAACACATTGATGGAATTGGATTTAGAAAAAGAACAAGAACATTGGCAGTCAGTTCCCGGTTGGAAACTGGATATAAAAGAGGAATCTGCTTAACAATATGATATTATACAGAAAAAGACGCTAGTCAATGCGTCTTTTGTTGCATCTATCATACAACGACTATCACATAACAACATAGGTTTGATTTGTGACCATAATATGAACATCACCAACGCAATATTGTTCAAGATTCATATATTTTATACGGAGAAGACCGATAATCATCCTAAAATGGAATAATTAGTATCAGTGGTTATCTCCCTCGTAAGAATTAAAAAGGAATAACATGTCTCAAACAGCTATCAACAATGATACTGCGGCTGCCATCAATCCGTATTCACAAAAAGTGGCACACCTGCGTCAGCAAATTTTGAGCATCTTTCTCGAAGATGAGCCTTTTGTTGAAACCGTTTTAGGTGAAGCGAGTGAAAATGATAGGCTGAGCCACCATGAACTTCATGAAAAAATCACCACTGTTAGAGAATTACTACAAGATCTACACGCGGCAGATATTGCAGATATTCTTGAAGCCCTTCCCTATGACGAACGTCTAGCTCTGTGGCATTTGGTTGATAATAATGAACGTGGTGCTGTTTTAGTCGAAGCTTCTGTCGCCGTTTGGGACAGCTTAATTAAAGATATGACTGACCGTGAATTATTACGATCGGTCGCCACATTACATGTGGATGAGCAAGCGTACATCGCAGAACACTTACCTCGCGATACAATGCGTCGCCTTCTTACCTATTTAGAACCAAGCCTGCGTAATAGAATAAGAGAAGTTCTGCAATATCCCAAAGACAGTGTCGGCCAGATGATGGATTTTGAGTTCGTCACTGTGCGAGGGAATGTCACATTAAAAACGGTACAGCGCTATCTACGCCAACGAGGTTCTATTCCTGAAGCAACGGATAAAATTTTCGTTATTGATAATAAAAACCATCTGTTAGGTGAACTTCCATTAACGACTGTTTTGACGCAATCTCCTGATAAGCTTGTCTCTGATGTAATGAAAACAGACACCGTTAGCTTTATGCCTGAAGAAAAAGGTGAAGATGCAGCGGGTGCGTTCGAACGTTATGACTTAATTTCAGCGGCTGTTGTTGATAGTAATGGCCTTCTAATGGGTCGATTAACGGTTGAAGATATCGTTGATAACATGCACGAAGAGAGTGATACCAATATTCGTCGTATGGGTGGTTTGAGTCCAGAAGAAGACGTCTTTGCACCAGTCGGGCAAGCGGTTAAAACACGTTGGACATGGCTTGCTATTAACTTATGTACCGCCTTTGTGGCTTCTCGTGTGATTGGTGTGTTTGAACATACGATATCCCAATTAGTCGCTCTCGCTACATTAATGCCGATTGTTGCGGGTATTGGGGGAAATACAGGTAATCAGACCATTACAATGATTGTACGTGCTTTAGCACTACATCAAATACAAACGGGTAGTTTCTCTTTCTTAATTTTAAGAGAATTAGGTGTCGCCCTTATTAATGGTATTGTGTGGGGAGGCATAATGGGAATTGTCACCTTCCTACTCTATGGCGATATGGCTATGGGTGCAGTAATGACAATGGCGATGGTATTAAACCTCTTAATGGCTGCCATGATGGGGGTATTGATCCCAATGACAATGATTAAATTAGGTAAAGATCCCGCAATTGGTTCAAGCGTTATGATAACCGCGATTACCGATACAGGTGGTTTCTTTATCTTCTTAGGTTTAGCAACTATCTTCTTAGTCTAAAACAAGCCTTATAACGCTAACGCCACTGATAATAAAATACAGTGGCGTTTTTTTATGTCAATCAAATAGATATTAGGCTGTTGTTGAAAGGTAATAATAAATAAGCAACAAAGCGATAACCAATGAAGTAACAAAAGTCTTTTTAACAGAAGTACTTAATAAATAACTGTCATTTTGGTCGGTGTTATTGAGCATAATTTTTAATGCTAAACCACCCCCTAATGCGACGATAGAAAGTGATACGAACAGAACAATTGCGGCTAAGAGAACAGCACTCATTGAGATAGAGACCATAAATCCTCCGATATATCAATTGACGTCCTGATGTAATTATAACCAAGAATAGTTTTTTTGATGCCTCTTTTTGTTTTTATTTTCAATTTAGAGAGGAAATTCATGAAAACCACATTATGCATAAAAACACAAAAATAAAATCATTATCATAATTTTTGTTGAATTTAAATTTTAATAAAAATCAATATAGTAAAATTAAATTTCAACAAATCAAAATTTAACATACAGCAGAATATTCTAATAATTCATTTTCTATCAGATCATATCTTTCATTATTGATACTATTAGCTTTCTTAATTATCTAATAATAACTTTATTTATGGAAAATAATAAATTAACTTATTCCCTAATTTATTATTCTTATATATATCTAGGGTTGAATAAATATATTCAACATTAAACTTTTTTTATTTAAAAATACTGAGTTCTTACTTGTTTTTAATCAATATAATAAATTTATTATCTATTGATAAAATTTAATTTAATGATATTTAACTTCAATAAAGTACAAAATTAAAAGTAAATAAAACCACAAGAAATTAAAACAATAGTCAATAATGTTGTTTTAATTTCATCTATTTACATTATAAAGAGCTTCCTGTTATAACTTAAACCATCATCACAATATTATTCTTTCTCGCATAAGTAGCCTTTAAATAACTTTTTTGTTATTTATTTTCACTCTAATTTATTCGCTTATTTAAAAAGAATCTCATTGTGATCTTATTACTTATTATTCTTATCACGATAATTATTATAGGTTGTTATTATGACATCACAATCACACTCCACTCAGCCATTGAGTCAACCTACGGCAAGACCATTGAACCGCAACGACTATAAAACGTTGGGTTTATCCTCACTAGGAGGAACGTTGGAGTTCTATGATTTCGTGATCTTCGTGTTCTTTACGAAAACATTGAGCCACTTGTTCTTTCCTGGTGATAACGCCTTTATTGCACAAATGCAGACATTAGGTATTTTTGCAGCTGGCTATCTTGCTCGGCCTTTAGGTGGCATTATTATGGCGCACTACGGCGATATTATTGGCCGTAAACGCATGTTTACCTTAAGTATCTTCTTAATGGCGGTACCAACATTAGTTATTGGTTTATTACCCACTTATGCCAGCATTGGTGTTGCAGCACCATTATTATTGTTATTAATGCGCATTATGCAAGGTGCTGCTATTGGTGGTGAAATGCCTGGTGCTTGGGTGTTTATCGCAGAGCATACGCCAAAACAACGTTATGGCTTAGGTGTAGGCACATTAACCTCAGGCATTACAGGCGGTATTTTATTAGGTTCAATCGTGGCGATTATCGTTCAGCGTAGCTATAGTGCTCAAGAAGTGAATGATTTTGCATGGCGAATTCCCTTTATCTTAGGGGGGATTTTTGGCTTAATCTCTGTTTACTTACGTCGCTTTTTACAAGAAACGCCTATCTTTAAAGAGATGGCAGAGAAAAAAGCGTTAGCACAAGAAATGCCCGTGGTTTCAGTTATTAAAAATCATAAACAGGCGTGCTTAATTACTGCTGCATTAACATGGTCTTTATCAACAGCCATTGTTGTCACCATATTGATGACACCTAGTGTTATTGTTGAAGGGATTTACAAAATTGATAGAACCACCTCATTGGAAGCGAACTGTGTTGCAACATTAACCTTAACTTTAGGTTGTATCTTCTGGGGCTGGATTGGCGACAAATTGGGAACACGAGTTTCAATGACATTATCATGGGGTGGTTTGATTGTTACAGCATTCCATTTCTATGGCAGTTTAGATGCAACAATGTCCGGTTTTCAGTTAGCATTGAATTATGGATTAATGGGCTTTTTTGTTGGTGCGATTGCAACAACACCAATTGTTAGTACAAGAGCATTTCCACCATCAATTCGTTTTTCAGGCTTGTCTTTTGCTTACAATATGGCTTATGCCGTGTTTGGTGGATTAACCCCAATGTTAACTGGTGCATGGTTAGAAAAGACAGCAATGGCAGGTGCCTATTATGTCGCTGGAGTCTCATTCTTAGCAATTGCTGTCGCATTCTTACCTTTAGCCTATAAAGGTTGGACTGCGGTAAAGCCAACTACCCGTGAAAAAGACGTTGCATTACAAATTGATAAAGTTGTTAGTTAAAAGTGACTTATTATCAACGTTTTCTGTTCAATACAGCTCCTTGATAGGAGCTGTATTTTTCTATATACAACAAAAAAGGACGCCTTATGGCATCCTTTATTTTTCTTAAATTTTTTGTTTTTTTAATGGCACAAATTATTGTGTCATTTTACTTAGCATAGGTGCCGTGATCAGCATTAGAATTGCGATAACACCTGTTACAATACCGATTTGTAAGAATACACTGCTGTAAATTTCCAATGAAGCGTGAGCACTTTGTACATCTTCTGGTACTGCCATTAAACTCGCAACTTTACCTGCAATAATTGCAGCAGCGGCAGAAGTTAAGAACCAAGCCCCCATAATAAAGCCCATTAAACGCTGTGGTACAAGTTGTGCAACCATGGCAAGTCCAAGCCCTGAAATCATTAACTCGCCAATACTCTGGAAACCATAGCTTGCTACTAACCACCATGAAGATACAATCCCTGCTTCATTTGCCATGCTTGCCCCCAGTGGTAACACTAAGAATGCGGTCGCACTTAAGAACATTCCAACAGTGAACTTATAAGGCATAGGTAATTTATCGCCCATAAAGTTATACACCGCGGCTAGTAATGGACTCGCTAACATGATCCAGAATGGATTAAGTGATTGGAATTGTTCTGGTTGAACACTGAAACCTAACAGAGAATGTTCTACGTTATGAATTGCGAAGAAGTTTAAAGATGTTGGCATTTGATCGTAAAGAACAAAGAATACCACAGCCTCAACCATCAGTAAGAATGCAACAATCATCTTGCGACGCGCCACACCTTTCATCATAAAGGTTTCACGCGCAAAAATGAGGATGATACCTAATGAGATCACAGCTAAAGACCAACTTGCCACTTCATTATTATGTAACAACCAAGTCGATACTGCCGTTAAAGCAACGATACCCACCAGCGTTAATAACAATTTTGAATAATTAAGCGGTTCAAAATCAGGTCTAGAGCCTTTATCTTTGATCCATCCCCGACAAACCATAAAGTTTGCTAAGGTGATCAGCATACCTACAACACTTAATGCAAATGCTACATCCCAACCATAATTAGCTGCTAACCATGGTGTTGCTAACATAGATAAGAACGAACCTACGTTGATAGACATATAGTACATCGTAAATGCACCGTCTAATTGCGGATCGTTTTTCTCATAACAGGTCGCGAGTAATGAGGATGGATTTGCTTTAAATAAACCATTACCTACAGCAATGGTTGCAAGTCCCCAATAAATCACGTCTTTATCGTGATCTGAGAAGGCCACCATCGCATAACCAATTGCCAGAACGATAGCTCCGAGGACTATAACCCTTTTTGTACCAAGGACTTTATCACCCAGCCATCCACCGATAGCAACAAAACCATAAACCAATGCGGTAAATGCAGCAAAAACAGTGATGGCTTCTGCCTCACCCATGCCCAGCATTTTAACCAGATAAACGGCCATGATCCCTTGCAGACCGTAATAGCCGAAACGCTCCCATAATTCGATTGAGAAGATGAGATAAAACGCACGAGGCTGTTTAAATGCATTCAGGCTCGGTTTTTGTCCATCGTCAGGTGTGTTTGCAGTTGACACTAAAAACCTCTAATTATTCTATACGCCTTTATAGTTAGGCTGATTTTTACAAAATTTTCGTTATTCAAGACAGAGTTAAAGCTCGGTGAATTTCATACTGGATTGTTATTCTTTGAAAAGAGTTCAACGCAGAGAAAAACAAGGTTGGCATTCTATCACTGGAAAGAATAATTATCTAAGAATTATAACTAACTATTGCGTTTTATCATAGTTACAGGCATTTGTACAAAATAGTTATGCGATTAAAAAACCATCAATCAAAATAACATACTGATTATTAATAAATTATATTCCACTTAATTATCCCTATATAAAGAATTAAGCTACGCTACTGATTATCGCTAATTTGCTAAATTATCTCTTATTGAATAACAACGATAAAATAATGCCAGTAGCAATTTGTTTTAATTGATTAAAATAACACCAATAAAACACATTCCTTGACTTAATTTCCATATTTCCTCCATTTTTAACTGTGTAGAAACAGGTAGAATGTCACTATTCCAAAATTTTATTTCAGTATTTCTGATTAGCTAGTTGCCAGTGGGATCACAAAAGTAATGAATAAAAACAAAAATGCTAAAAAAAGAGTTTCTCTCATTATCGCTTTAATCGTCGTAATCGCAGGGGGTTACGCCTATTGGCAATTTAATGCAGCAAAAACAGCGTCGCCTGAAAATAAACTGGCTCAAGCAACTAACTCACAAAGTCGAAGTACATCTGGATCTCGACGCCCTCCTTTACCGCCTGTTCAAGTTGCAACATCAACACAAGAGGATGTACCTCAATTTTTATCGGCCTTAGGTACAGTGAAAGCAACCAATAGCGTCACAGTGACAAGTCGAGTTGAAGGTCAATTAATGGCTTTACATTTCACGGAAGGGCAACACGTTCATCAAGGTGATTTATTAGCAGAAATTGACTCCCGTCCATTTGAAGTGCAACTAGCCCAAGCCAAAGGACAACTTGCAAAAGATCAAGCCACATTAGCTAACGCACGTCTTGATTTAGCACGTTATCAGAAGTTGGCAAAAACTAATTTAGTCTCACAACAAGAGCTAGATAATCAGCAAGCTTTAGTGAAGCAGTCAGAAGCAAGTATCCGTATTGATGAGGCTACGATCAGTAATGCGCAACTGCAATTAACTTACAGTAAAATTACAGCACCCATTTCAGGTCGTGTGGGATTAAAACAAGTTGATGTGGGTAACTATATTTCAGGTGGTTCATCAACACCGATTGTAGTTATTAATCAAATGGATCCTGTTGATGTGCTTTTTACATTGCCAGAACAAGATTTAGCAAAAGTCATTCAAGCACGTAAAAACAGTGCTAATTTGCCTGTCACCGCATTAGACAGAAATAACCAATTTGAATTAGCTCAAGGTAAATTATTTAGCGTTGATAACCAAATTGATGCTACAACTGGCACCATTAAGTTAAAAGCACGTTTTCCACAACAAGAGACAACATTATTTCCTAACCAGTTTGTAAACGTGCGTCTTTATGTCGCTACATTAGAAAAAGCGGTTGTTATTCCGAATGCTGCACTACAAATGGGTAATGAAGGTCACTTTGTTTGGGTTGTAGATAGTGAAAATAAAGTGAGTAAATTACGCGTAGAGATCGCCTTACAAAATGCGGAAAAAGTCGTAATAGCATCTGGTCTATCAGCAGATCAGCGCGTTGTAACCGATGGAGTGGATAGATTAACACAAGGTGCAAAAGTCGAAATCGTGACGCCTACTGCACCAAAGACTAAAGAAAATAACCGTGTTGTTGCGGAGAAAGCATAATGACCGAAAAAACACACGGTACAGGTGGCGGCCCCTCTCGCTTATTTATTCTGCGCCCTGTTGCAACAACTCTTTTTATGGTCGCTATACTCTTAGCCGGAATTGTCGGCTATCGAATGCTACCCGTCTCTGCGTTACCTGAAGTTGATTATCCAACTATTCAGGTCGTTACACTCTATCCTGGAGCAAGCCCTGATGTCATGACATCAGCTGTCACTGCACCACTTGAGCGTCAATTTGGGCAGATGTCTGGGTTAAAGCAAATGTCATCTCAAAGCTCTGGTGGTGCATCGGTGATCACACTGATGTTCCAATTAACATTACCATTAGATGTTGCAGAGCAAGAAGTACAAGCAGCGATTAATGCAGCCACTAATCTGCTACCATCCGATTTACCTTACCCACCAATTTACAGTAAAGTTAATCCAGCTGATCCGCCTATTTTAACCTTAGCGGTGACTAGCTCGACATTACCGATGACACAATTGCAAGATATGGTTGAAACCCGTATTTCGCAAAAGATTTCACAAGTTAATGGCGTAGGTTTAGTGGCTTTAGCGGGTGGTCAGCGTCCTGCTGTTAGGGTCAAACTCAATGCACAAGCCGCAGCATCTTACGGTTTAGATAGTGAAAAAATTCGTGTGGCAATCAATAATGCGAACGTTAACTCAGCGAAAGGAAGCCTTGATGGCCCTACTCGCTCTGTAACGTTATCGGCTAATGACCAAATGAAATCATTAGAAGATTATCGCCAACTCATCGTTGCCTATAAAAATGATGCGCCTATTCGTTTATCTGATATCGCAACTATCGAACAAGCGCCTGAAAACAACCAATTAGGTGCATGGGCAAATAATGAACAGGCGATTATTATAAATGTGCAACGTCAACCTGGTGTTAACGTTATTGATACCACTGATAATATTCGTAATTTATTACCCGATTTAGTCTCTAATTTACCAAAATCCGTGAATGTTGAGATCTTAACCGATAGAACCACAACGATCCGCGCGTCAGTTAAAGATGTACAGTTTGAGCTTGGTTTAGCTATCGCCCTTGTGGTGATGGTGATTTATCTCTTTTTGCGTAATGGTGTCGCAACCTTAATTCCAAGCATTGCTGTACCACTTTCATTAGTCGGTACATTCGCAGTGATGTATTTCTGCGGTTTTTCTGTCAATAATCTCACCTTAATGGCATTAACGATTGCGACAGGCTTTGTTGTCGATGACGCCATTGTTGTGATTGAAAATATCTCTCGCTACCTTGAGCGTGGTGATAAACCATTAACTGCAGCGCTAAAAGGGGCTGGTGAGATTGGTTTTACCATTATTTCGCTTACCTTCTCTCTTATTGCTGTACTGATCCCTCTGTTATTTATGGGAGATATTGTTGGCCGCTTATTTAGAGAGTTTGCTATCACCCTTGCTGTCGCGATCCTAATCTCTGCGGTGGTTTCGCTCACATTAACACCAATGATGTGTGCTCGGTTGCTAAAACCTGAAAATGAAATCAAGCACAATCGTTTTGAAATGGCGTGCGAGCGTTTCTTTGAAAGAATGATTGCTGTGTATGCAGTTTGGCTCAAACGTGTTTTAAACCATCAATGGATAACGCTTGGCGTAGCACTTAGCACATTGGTGCTAACTGTTTTGCTGTATATGTTTATTCCTAAAGGTTTTTTCCCATTACAAGATAACGGGCTATTGCAAGGAACTATTGAAACCTCACAATCTATTTCTTATCAAGCAATGGTAGAAAAACAACAACAAGTGGTTGATAAACTCATTGATGATCCCGCTGTTGATAATATTGCCAGTTTTGTCGGCATTGATGGCAGTAACGCAACACTCAATACGGGGCGATTGCAGATCACGCTAAAACCCCTTGATCAGCGTGACGATAGGATAGATGTGATTATTCCTCGTTTACAAGCGCGTATTGCGTCTATTGCAGGAATGACTCTTTATCTGCAACCGACTCAAGATTTAACCATTGATACGCAAGTTTCTCGTACTCAGTATCAATTTACGTTACAAGCAACATCATTAGAGGAGTTGGCTTATTGGGTGCCTAAGCTCTCTCAGGCACTAAAAGAGAGTCCTGAATTAACGGATATCAGTAGTGATTGGCAAGATAACGGCATGATGGCATATATCAAAGTAGATAGAGACTCAGCAAGCCGTTTAGGTATTTCGATGAGTGAAATAGATAACGCACTTTATAATGCTTTTGGTCAGCGTTTAATTTCAACTATCTACACTCAAGCCAATCAGTACCGCGTTGTATTGGAACAAGATATTCGCAGTGGTGATGGTTTACAGGCGCTCTCAGCCGTACATTTAACTGGCAAAGATGGTGCTATGGTGCCTTTATTATCTATTGCATCTGTTGAACAACGTCTAGCACCTCTTTCGATTAATCATCAAGAGCAATTTCCTTCAGCAACATTCTCATTTAATGTCGCAGAACAATCCTCTCTTGAAGACGCAGTGAAAGCAGTAAAATTGGCTGAAGAGCAGATTTCTATGCCGAAAGATATTACCACCCAATTCCAAGGTGCGACGTTGGCATTTGAAAGTGCGCTTTCTAGCACTTTATGGCTGATTATCGCGGCTATTGTGGCAATGTATATTGTACTCGGTGTGTTATATGAGAGCTTCATTCACCCTATTACTATTTTATCTACGCTACCTACCGCAGGTGTCGGTGCACTACTTGCATTAATGGCCGCAGGTAATGAGCTTGATATTATTGCGATTATTGGGATCATCTTACTTATCGGGATCGTAAAGAAAAACGCGATCATGATGATAGACTTTGCCCTTGCCGCCGAACGAGAGCAAGGTTTAACCCCTTACGAGGCTATTTATCAAGCGTGTTTATTACGTTTTCGTCCAATATTAATGACCACAATGGCGGCTCTTTTAGGTGCTTTACCTTTAATGTTAAGTACCGGTGTGGGTGCAGAATTACGCCAACCATTAGGGGTTTGTATGGTCGGTGGCTTAATTATGAGCCAAATATTAACTCTGTTTACTACGCCTGTAATTTATCTGCTGTTTGATAAATTATCACTCTATGTAAACCGCAATAAACACGTTGAGAATAATAACGGGGCTGTATCATGAAGTTTTTCGCCCTCTTTATTCAACGACCTGTAGCAACTACGTTGCTCAGCTTGGCGATTTCGCTATGTGGTGCATTAGGTTTTATGTTGCTCCCTGTCGCCCCATTACCCCAAGTTGACTATCCGGTTATTAATATTTACGCCTCCTTACCAGGGGCTTCACCTGAAACCATGGCATCTTCAGTGGCGACACCACTTGAGCGCTCTTTAGGGCGAATTGCGGGTATTGATGAAATGACATCAAGCAGTTCACTTGGAAGTACCAGCATTACGTTGGTGTTCGATTTAAATAAAGATATCAATACCGCAGCTCGTGATGTGCAAGCGGCATTAAATGCTTCACAAAGCTTATTACCTTCTGGAATGCCAAGCCGCCCGCGTTATTATAAATCGAATCCTTCTGATGCACCGATTATGATCTTAACGCTCACCTCTGACACACAAAATACCGGGGAGCTTTACGATCTCGCTTCAACACGGCTAGCACAGAAAATCTCACAGATTGAAGGTGTGAGTGAAGTTTCGGTTGGTGGCGGCTCATTGCCTGCAATACGTGTTGCTCTCAATCCTGATGCGCTATTTAACCAAAACGTCAGCCTTGATGATGTTAGAAAAGCAATTAACCAAGCGAATGTGCGACGACCTCAAGGCTTTGTCAATAATGATGAAAATCGTTGGCAAATTCAAACCAATGACGAGCTAAGCAAAGCGGCTGAATATCGCCCAATCATCGTGCATTACAATCAAGAGGCTGTTGTGCGTTTAGGTGATGTCGCGCAAGTCACTGATTCAGTACAAAACTCACGCGCAGCAGGGATGAGTGGCGGTGAACCGGCTATTTTACTGGTTATTCGCCGTGAAGCGGGTGCCAATATTATTGAAACGGTTAACCGTATTCGTGATGAACTTCCTGAATTACGTGAACTTATTCCTGCCAGTGTTGATTTAAAAGTTGCCCAAGATAGAACGCCCACTATCCGCGCATCCTTAGCAGAAGTTGAACGTGCATTAGCTATTGCTGTGGCGCTAGTGATCTTAGTTGTATTTTTATTTTTACGTTCAGGTCGTGCCACACTGATCCCTGCGGTTGCGGTACCCGTGTCATTAATTGGTACTTTTTCAGCCATGTATCTTTGTGGCTTTAGTTTAAATAACCTTTCATTAATGGCATTAACCGTAGCTACCGGCTTTGTGGTTGATGATGCCATTGTGGTGCTTGAAAATATCTCTCGTCATATTGAGAATGGTTTAAAACCTAAAGATGCCGCCTTGAAAGGGGTCGGTGAAGTTGGTTTTACAGTTCTTTCGATGAGTATTTCTCTTGTTGCTGTTTTTATTCCATTACTGTTGATGGATGGCCTTGTTGGACGATTATTTAAAGAGTTTGCTATAACCTTAACAACCGCCATTGCGATTTCGCTATTTGTTTCTCTAACGCTCACCCCCATGATGTGCGCACATTTACTCAAAGGGATGAAACCTAAAACACAATCGCATTTACGGGGTTTTGGTAAGTTACTTTTCCGCCTGCAACAAAGTTACAGCGTCACATTACAAGCAGCGTTACGCCATCGGCGCTGGGTTATGGCTATTTTTCTCGCCACATTGGGCTTAAATGCTTATTTATACATCAGCGCACCTAAGACATTTTTCCCTGATCAAGATACAGGTCGTTTAATGGGGTTTGTTCGTGCTGACCAAAGTATTTCATTCCAATCAATGAAAGAAAAAATGACCCGTTTTATGCAAGAAATTAATGCAGATAAAGACGTTGATAGCGTAACGGGTTTTACTGGTGGGGGTCGTATTAACAGTGGATTTATGTTTATTTCCCTCAATCCCCTGTCAGAACGTACTGATAGTGCCAACCAAGTGATCAACCGTTTACGTGCCAAACTTGCTGATGAACCTGGCGCCAACCTCTTTTTAATGCCTGTGCAAGATGTTAGAGCGGGTGGACGCCAAGCGAATGCCAGTTATCAATTCACATTATTAGCTGATGATCTAAGCGAGTTGCGTAAATGGGAACCCATTGTTCGTAAAGCGTTAGGCGAACTGCCTCAGCTTGTAGATGTTAACTCAGATAAAGAAGATAAAGGCGCCGAAATGGCACTGACGTACGATCGTGATACTATGTCGCAATTAGGTATTAATGTTAGTGATGCCAATAATCTACTGAACAATGCTTTTGGTCAGCGTCAAATCTCCACCATTTATGCGCCATTAAATCAGTATAAAGTAGTTATGGAAGTCTCTGAACAGTATACACAGGATGTTTCTGCGTTAGATAAAATGTATGTGGTCAATAATCAAGGTGAACGTATTCCATTATCGGCATTTGCAAGTTGGTATCCTGCTAATGCACCGTTAAGTGTAAATCACCAAGGGCTATCTGCGGCCTCAACTATTGCTTTTAATATTCCTGAAGGCTATACATTAGCCGATGCCATTAATTCTATTGAACGCACAATGACCGAGTTGGGCGTACCCAATACCGTAAGGGGCACCTTTGCAGGCACAGCACAGATTTTTCAAGAAACCATCAAATCACAGCTTATTCTTATCTTAGCGGCGATTGTAACGGTCTATTTAGTATTAGGTGTGTTATATGAAAGTTATATTCATCCGCTGACCATTTTATCTACTCTTCCTTCCGCGGGTGTTGGTGCGTTATTAGCGTTGCAGCTTTTTGATACACCTTTTAGCTTAATTGCGCTTATTGGTATTATGTTGCTGATTGGTATTGTGAAGAAAAACGCCATTATTATGGTAGATTTTGCGATTACAGCACAGCGTGAAGGCAAGTTGTCAGCTAAAGAGGCGATTATTCAAGCCAGCCTATTACGTTTTCGCCCTATTCTTATGACAACACTCGCTGCATTATTTGGTGCATTACCACTAATGTTAGGTAGTGGAGATGGCGCAGAGTTAAGACAACCTTTAGGGATAACAATTGTCGGCGGTTTATTAATGAGCCAGCTACTGACCCTCTATACAACCCCGGTTATTTATCTATTTTTTGATGGATTGCGTGAACGTTGGCAACAACGGCGTTTCAGCAAGAAAGAGGCTAAAGCATGAAACTGAGAAGCAAGCTGTTCTTGGTAATTTTCGCGACCTGTATGGTTGTGGTTCTTGCCATGCATATTGGGATTCGAGGTAGCTTTCAACAAGGATTTATTGGCTATATCAAGAAAAACAGTGAACAACGTGCAACTCTTTTAGCTGAAGCCTTAACAGATCAATATGCTTTAACCGGCGACTGGCGTTTTCTTAATAGAGATGATCGTTCTCTTTATCAAATATTACGCAGTATCGACCAAATAAGCCAAAGCAGTGAAGGCCCTCCACCCAAAGGCTGGCGTACACAGTTTTGGATCGTTGATAAAAATATGAAGCGCTTATTTGGTCATGACAATCAGTTTCCTGAAGAAACGTTCAAAAAACCAATTACTGCTCATGATGAAATTGTGGGTTGGGTGATTGTCAGTGCCGCTGATAAGATCAGTAGTGAAGCGGATATCAGTTTTGATAAACAACAACTGCGTACCAGTTGGATCATTGCCGGTTTAGCAGTTCTTTTAGCTTTACTTATTACACTGATCCTTTCTCGCAATATGATACGCCCCGTTAAACGACTGGTCGAAGCGACACATAAATTAGCAGCAGGTGACTTCTCTGTTCGAGTAACGCCCACAAGTAAAGATGAAATCAGCCAACTCGCCACAGACTTTAACCAACTCGCCAGCACACTAGAAAAAAATGAGCAAATTCGTCGCGATTATATGGCAGATATCTCACATGAATTGCGAACCCCTCTTGCCATATTAAAAGGTGAACTCGAAGCGTTACAAGATGGCGTAAGAAAGCCCACGGCAGAGACATTAAACTCCCTTTTATTCGAAGTAACAAACCTGACAAAACTGGTGAATGATCTCCACCAACTCTCATTATCAGATAGAGGCTCTTTAACTTATCGTAAAGATTTTATTGATATTAATGAGGTGATTTTGTTGGCTGTGGCTTCTTATCGTCACACCTATCAAACTAAAGATATTGCTTTATACACTGAATTAGATGATGTCTCTCCATTAATTGTACAAGCCGATCCTGACCGGCTTATTCAGCTTTTTCATAATCTATTAGAAAATAGTGTGCGCTATACCTATGCTGGTGGGCAATTACATATCAAGACAAGAAAAGAGAACAACCGCGTATTGATAACCTTGGAAGATAGCGCACCTGGATTAGATAGATCACAGTATCAAGCCGTTTTCCAACGTTTTTATCGTGCAGAAAGCTCACGAAATCGTGCCAGTGGAGGCTCTGGATTAGGTCTTGCGATTTGCGAAAATATCGTTGAAGCTCATAATGGTAAAATAAGTGCTATGCCTTCATCTTTAGGTGGCATGAAAATTCTTATAGAATTACCCGCATATTCTGATGATCTTTAAGCCTAATAACCATTGAGCCAATAAATGACCCTATCTGAATCTCCTTATTCAATCCTGATTGTTGAAGATGAGCCTAAACTTGCCCAATTGCTTATTGATTATCTTCAATCATCAGGTTATCAAACTTATTGGTTAGCAGATGGTGCTGAAGTTAGCCATTGTGTAAAACAGCAACATTACGATTTAATACTATTAGATCTGATGTTGCCCGTTAAAGATGGCATTACTGTCTGTAAAGAGTTACGTCAGTTTTCCGATATTCCCATCATTATGGTCACAGCTAAAACAGAGGAAGTAGATAGATTACTCGGGCTTGAGATTGGTGCTGATGACTATATTTGCAAACCCTACAGCCCAAGAGAAGTGGTCGCCAGAGTCAAAACTTTATTACGCCGTTTTTATCGACCACAAGATATTGTTCAAAACGATAAATTAGTCGTCATTGATGAGCAGGCTTATCAAATCCAATACAACAATAAAATTCTTGATTTAACGACTGCTGAATTTCGTTTACTTAAAGCGTTAGCCACTCAACCCGGTAAAATATTGACGCGTGACCAACTTATGGATCACCTTTATGATGACTACCGTATTGTGACGGACAGAACTATTGATAGTCACATTAAAAACTTACGACGCAAACTAGAGCAACTTAACGATCAAATTGAATTTATTCGTTCAATTTATGGCCAAGGCTATCGTTGGGAAACCCAAGCTTACCGTTTTCGATGATATTTTTTCAGGAATACATTGAACCTCGCTACACTTAAGCGCTAGAATCCCCTCCTTTATGATATACCCCTACCCAATGTGTGGGGGACTGACTTGAAATCAGAACCAGGAAATTAACCATGTTTACACCCGAATTGCTCTCTCCTGCTGGCTCATTAAAAAATATGCGCTATGCCTTTGCTTATGGCGCAGACGCCGTTTATGCAGGTCAGCCACGTTATAGCTTACGTGTGCGTAATAATGAGTTTAACCACGAAAACCTTGCCAAAGGTATTCAAGAAGCCCATGAATTAGGTAAACGCTTCTATGTTGTGGTTAATATCGCACCTCATAATGCTAAATTAAAAACCTTTATCCGTGACTTAAAACCTGTCATTGATATGGGCCCTGATGCGCTGATTATGTCTGATCCGGGTTTGATCATGATGGTACGTGAGGCCTTCCCTGAAATGGATATCCACCTTTCAGTACAAGCCAATGCCGTTAACTGGGCAACCGTAAAATTCTGGCGCCAAATGGGATTAACTCGCGTGATCCTTTCACGTGAACTTTCTATTGATGAAATTGCTGAAATTCGTAAGCAAGTTCCTGATATGGAATTAGAAGTTTTCGTTCACGGTGCATTATGTATGGCTTACTCAGGCCGTTGTCTACTATCTGGCTATATCAATAAGCGTGACCCAAACCAAGGTACATGTACTAACGCTTGCCGTTGGGAATATAAAGTCGAAGAAGGCAAAGAAGACGATGTGGGCAATATCGTTGAAAAATACACGCCAATCCCAGTTAAAAACGTTGAGCCTACTTTAGGCGTTGGCGCGCCAACAGATAAAGTCTACTTAATCGAAGAAGCAAAACGTCCTGGTGAATATATGACTGCGTTCGAAGATGAACACGGTACTTATATCATGAACTCTAAAGACTTACGTGCGATTGAACATGTTGAGCAATTAACACAAATGGGTGTGCACTCTCTGAAAATTGAAGGTCGTACTAAATCCTTCTATTACTGTGCTCGTACAGCGCAAATGTATCGTCGTGCAATTGATGATGCTGTTGCAGGCAAACCCTTTGATCCAACGTTGCTAACGACATTAGAAGGCTTAGCACATCGTGGTTATACCGAAGGTTTCTTACGTCGTCATACCCATGATGCGTACCAAACTTATGAATATGGTTACTCTGTCTCTGACACCCAACAATTTGTCGGTGAATTCACTGGTAAACGCGTAAACGGTTTAGCGGAAGTTGATGTTAAAAATAAATTTGTTTTAGGTGATAGCCTAGAATTAATGACACCAACTGGAAATATTCAGTTTACGTTAGAATCACTGTTTAACAAAAAACAGCAACCAACGGATGTTGCTCCGGGTAATGGTCACATGGTTTACTTGTCTGTTCCTGAAGATGTTGATTTAGATTTCGCACTGCTGATCCGCAACCTACAAGGTACAACAACACGTCAACCGCATAAAATTGATGCGGTTGAAGTAAAGTAAAGCGTCATAATCTGATTTAAAGTGGTCAATTTCAAATACAGATCACATCAATAATGATTTGTTTGCCGTATCATCAGTTCTGAAAAATAAAGAACTAAAATGAATACAGTAAGACTAGGAACCACCTCCTTGGCAAATCCAATCTCCCTTGGATTTGCCTTTTCTTTTTTCACTTCCCGTTATCAATTATCTTTTCGTAAAACACACTCCTTTTTCGTTATACTTTGTAAAAAAAATAGTAATTTTCTCGATATCCATTACCTTTAAAAGAGTGATTCAATTAAAGGAACTCATCAATGAGTAAAATTAGTTTACTGATCATTAATGGAAAAAGCGCGAACAACGGTGCATTGAGAAAAGCAGTCTACCAATTACGTAACGAAGGTTTTAACCTCCAAGTAAGAGTAACTTGGGAATCCAGTGATATACGTCGTTTTGTACAAGAAGCGATAGATATACAGGCAGAAACGGTGATTGCAGCCGGAGGCGATGGAACAATTAATAGCGTTGTATCTGAACTAATTCATCTCTCCCCCTCATCGTTACCAACACTTGGCATTATTCCATTAGGTACAGCAAATGATTTTGCCACCAGCGCACAAATCCCTCGTGATATGGAGAATGCCCTTAACTTAGCCGTTAAAGGACGGGCAGTGCCCATTGATGTTATCAATGTAAATAAGACCCATTATTTTATTAATATGGCTTCTGGTGGTTTTGGTACCAAAATTACCACTGAAACGCCAGAAGCCTTAAAATCGGCATTAGGAGGGGCAGCTTATTTTATTAATGGTCTTTTAAGTATTGATTCTTTGAAAGCAGATTACTGTACTATTGAAGCAGAAAACTTTCACTGGAAAGGTGAATCCCTCATTCTCGGTATTGGTAATGGTCGCCAAGCCGGGGGCGGGCAACAACTCTGCCCTGATGCATTAATTAATGACAATAAGCTTAATATCACTATTGTTGAAGCGCACGAATTACTCCCTTCTCTTTTCAATAGCCTGTTTGATCGGAAAAAAAATGACAAGATAATCGAACGTGAAAGTCGCTGGGTAAACATTAGTGCTTCTCATGAAATGATATTTAATTTAGATGGAGAACCCCTTTTAGGAAATAAATTTGAATTTATTGTGCTACCTGAAGCGATCCACTGCCGGTTACCGCCTCAATGTGACTTGTTATCTTAATGTAGATAAATGACAATCACTCTCATCTCATCATGAACTGGAGTATGTAATGACTGATATAGTAAGTTTGTTAGGTGCTGATGCGAAATCATTATTGGAACATCGTTGCCAAACCATCCCGAGCGAAAATCTCTACCTGCCAGGTTCTGACTTTGTTGATCGCGTTATGATTGATAACAATCGCCCTAATAGCGTGTTACGTTCAATGCAAACCCTGTTTAATCACGGGCGTTTAGCGGGAACAGGTTATCTGTCCATTCTACCTGTTGACCAAGGGGTTGAACATTCTGCTGCAGCCTCTTTTGCCGCAAACCCACTCTATTTTGATCCGAAAAATATTGTTGAGTTAGCTATTGAAGCGGGTTGTAACTGTGTTGCCTCTACTTATGGTGTTCTTGCTTCTGTTTCTCGTCGCTATGCACACAAAATTCCTTTCCTTGTGAAATTAAACCACAATGAAACCCTAAGCTACCCAGCGCAATATGACCAAACACTGTACGCCAGTGTAGAACAAGCCTTTGAAATGGGTGCTGTTGCAGTGGGTGCAACCATCTACTTTGGTTCACAAGAAAGCCGTCGCCAAATAGAAGAAATTTCAATGGCCTTTGAGCGTGCACATGAATTGGGGATGGTCACTGTATTATGGGCTTATTTACGCAACCCAGCCTTTAAAAAAGATGGCGTAGATTACCATGCAAGTGCAGATTTAACCGGTCAAGCAAACCATTTAGCCGCAACAATTGGTGCTGATATTGTTAAACAAAAAATGGCTGAAAATAACGGTGGCTTTAAAGCAATTGGTTTTGGTCATACAGATGAGCGTGTTTACACCAAACTCACTACTGAAAACCCAATTGATTTAGTTCGTTACCAATTAGCAAACTGCTATATGGGACGTGCGGGATTAATTAACTCTGGTGGTGCTTCAGGTAATAATGACCTTGAAGATGCTGTTCGTACCGCCGTTATTAATAAACGAGCGGGTGGTATGGGCTTGATCTTAGGGCGTAAAGCGTTCAAAAAATCAATGAAAGATGGCGTGGCTCTAATTAATGCCGTACAAGATGTTTATCTAAATAAATCTGTCACTATTGCTTAATTATCTGATTTTACGATCAGTTAAAGCCCCTTTTATAGGGGCTTTTTAGTATTACCACCAGCGATGAAAATGGTGTACAGGGCCGAAACCTTGTCCAACCTCTAAACTATCTGCATGTTCTAACGCTTGTTGTAGATAGGCTTTTGCTTGCTCAACACAAACCTGCCAATTAACAACTTGGGGACGAATAGCGGCTAAAGCGGCTGAAAGTGTGCATCCTGTACCATGAGTATTTTTCGTATTCACACGTTTTGAGGTAAATCGCCACTCGCCATCTTGAGTAAATAACCAATCGGGACTTTCATCTTCAGTTAAATGTCCTCCTTTCATTAACACGGCTTTGCATCCTTGCTTTAGTAATGCATAACCTTGTTGCTTCATCGTTATTTCATCTTGAGCAACTTCACAACCTAGCAGGGCAGCTGCTTCAGGTAAATTAGGTGTGATCAAATCAACCAACGGTAAAAGCTGACTGACCATTTTATTAACCGCATCAGGCTGTAATAGAGGATCACCACTTTTTGCAATCATAACCGTGTCAAGAACAACAAAAGGAATAGCATATTGCTGAATTTTGTCGCAAACCACATCAATAATTGAAGCATTAGAGAGCATACCTATTTTGGCGCTATCAATTCGAATATCAGACAAGACAGCATCTAATTGAGCTGCAACAAAATCAGGGGATAAATCATAGACACTACGGACACCACAGGTATTTTGAGCAACAAGTGCTGTCATTACTGTTGTGCCATAAACACCCAGTGCGGAAAATGTTTTCAGATCAGCCTGAATACCTGCACCACCACTAGGATCGGTGCCTGCGATAGACAATGCATTAAATCTCACTGATTAACTCCTCCTTTCACCAGTTACAGAAAAGTCGGGCTCTGTTAATCAGCAGAGTTACCTTGACTTCCCTACGCTGGCATTATCCAGATCAGGTTATACGGGTTCATCTCAGCCATAAGGCGCCCCGAGCCAAAGCCTGTAAATTCAGGCGATAAGAAGTATCGCATGCTCAAGATAAAGATGCTAGCTTGATAACAGACCTCTATTGACTAACTTTCTATTTTTGAGATTTGTTATTCAGTAAGATAAATCAGTGAAGGTTGTATATAATAAATACTAAGCCGATGGCTTATATTGCGCGAAACATCAATTTAAGGAATATATTTTAGCTATCTTTAAATAAGAAGAATAAAATAAATTATTTTGCTCGTTTTAACGACAATAGATATATTATCTGCTAAATGAGGTATTTATAATGCATTTCTGGACAATCACACAATGCGGAGGGGCTAAATGAAAAATGAACCATCGCAACAGAATAATGGACAATCAATGCCTTATCTTATTCCTGATGCAGACTTTAATGTAAAATTGAAAATTCACTCTAGAAATATTGATCATACAAAAGAATTCCTTGAAAAAGGTGTTGAAGACTTTGTATTACCAGAATATAGCATCCCCAATGGGTATCGTTTTGTTAAGTCTTTAAAACGAAATCAATATCGTTTAATTTCAACTACCAATGCACCTGAAACAGTTTATCTTGTAGAGCTTATTTTTCGCAAAGATATTATATTTAGCAAAACAACATGTACTCAAGTTAAAGTGTGGCGAACTGTTTCTGAAGAACATGATATTGCGACAAGATATCTCCCTAGATACTTCTTCAGCTATTTACTTAAAACATACAGTATTGTTGTTTCTGATGAAGAACAAACAGGTGCAGGTAAGCGTTTTTGGGAAACAATGATTGATTGGGCTTTTACTGTTCACCTTAATGTTTATATTTCAGATGGAACAGAAGAAAACCGCCCTCTAACCGTTGTGAAAGATACGGATGATCTTTATGAAAACTGGGATGCTTTCTGCTGGGGGAAAGATCGAGATACTCATACTCATCGGCTCCTTGTAATTAGCAAAGAAAAATTATCTCAATAATAAGTAATCTATTTCCTGAAAACGTGTGAATAAACATTATTCACACGTTTTTAATTTAGGATAATCTGCACAAAAAACCGACACTTCACTAAATAAAACCCACGTAACTTAAACAATTTATAAACCAACACAGAACTTTTCTTTTTTTTATTTAACTCTTCTTATTTGTTACTTTATTATTCAGCTGGAAATTAATCTCTTTTTCTAAGCTAATGTTGTTAATATTAATTTTATTTCAATATGTTAATTGAGTCATAAGAATAAATATTTAGTGTTTTTTTTCTGTTGAAAGTAACCAAACCTAAATTAAATCTTACAAGGCTTATTTATCAGCTATTTATTTAAAATCTAATAAAATTTAATTTTCATTAGAAACAATATGTTATCATAAAAAAATAACATCATTTAATATCAGACAAAATTACGTTCATAAGTACAATAAGCCTATTGTTTTATTCTTAACCGATTCTACCCTCTTAAGATTTTATTTAAGAAGTAAAGTTTCAGATACCTCTTATCTTAAATACTTGTCGATTAAATAACACTATTAGTAATGTTTATTTGTCATCACCAGAATCACTGTTTATGCCGTACTCGGAGTTATATTATGTCATCGTCCTATTTTCACCCTAGCGTATTAGCTACAACGCTGTTTTCACTTGCGTTAACAACTTCCGCTTTCGCTTCTGAAAATAATACAGATACCAATCAGACTATTATGACAGAAAACCAACAAGTCACCAGCACCCCTCCTCAATCTAATAATGAAGAGAACTACTGGGAAAAATTCAAACGTAATGTTAATCAAACTTGGGATAATGACCAATATAATTACTATTTACCTGTATGGACTTGGCATAACCGATTTACTTACGATAAAGAAAAAACTGATCGCTATAACGAAACACCTTGGGGCTTTGGCATGGGTAAATATCGTTATGACAATGATGGTGATTGGTACTCCCTTTATGCGATGGCATTTATGGACTCAAATAACCGCGTACAACCTATTATGGGCTATGGTTTTGAGAAAATGTGGTATCCCGGTGATAAAGACGGTTTCCGTATGGGCGCAGGATTTACACTGAGTATTACAGCACGCCATGAATATAACTATATTCCTATGCCACTTCCTTTGCCGTTAGTGTCTGTCGGTTATGGGCACCTTTCACTACAAGCGACCTATGTACCTGGTACTTATAACAATGGTAACGTGTTATTTGCTTGGTTACGTTGGCAGTAATTTCTTATTTTTGCCTATTAGAACAGAATAAGTGTAAACAATAAAAATATAGAACAATACAATTAAAAAACGCATCATTTTAGATGCGTTTTTTGTTCAATAAAGTAACTCACTCAACCTGTAATAACTTAAATATCTTGACTGGCTTGAGCATTATCCGGTGTTTTCTTCATACGGGAAATCTTAAAACCAACCCATAAGAATGCGATCCAGAATGGCATTAAAATTACTGAAATATTCACTTGTGGCATAAATAAGATAATCACTAAAATCATGCATAAGAAAGCAAGACAAATGTAGTTACCATAAGGATACCAAAGTGCTTTAAAGAAAGGCTCTATACCCTCTTTCGTTTTTGCCGCTCTAAATTTTAAATTCGCTAAACAGATCATAATCCAATTAAGTACTAATGTGGTTACAACCAATGCCATTAATAATTCTAACGCTTGATCAGGTAATAAGTAATTAACTAAAATACCTAATGAGGTCGCAATAGCTGACAATAGTAACGACACTACTGGTACACCACGTTTATTAATGCGAGAAAGTGCATGTGGCGCATTTCCTTGTTTTGCCAAGCCATAAAGCATACGACTATTAGAGTAAACACCACTGTTATAAACTGACAGCGCAGCCGTTAATACCACAGCATTTAAAATATTTGCGATTAAGAAATTATCTAAGTTATGGAAAATCAGGACGAATGGGCTTTCACCTTTCACAACTTGCGTCCAAGGATAGAGTGAAAGTAACACTAACAACGAACCGATATAGAAAATTAAAATACGATAAACAACTTGGTTAGTTGCTTTTGGGATACTGACTTTTGGATTTTCAGCTTCAGCCGCAGTGATCCCCACCAGCTCAAGTCCCCCAAAAGAGAACATCACAATCGCTAATGCAGACATAAAGCCCGTAAAACCATGAGGGAAAAAACCTAGCTCCCATAAATTGCTAACCGAAGCTTGGGGACCACCATTACCACTTACCAGTAAATAGCTCCCAAATAAAATCATACCAACGATCGCCAACACTTTAATAATGGCAAACCAGAATTCTGTTTCACCATACATTTTAACGTTAATCAAATTGATTAAGTTAATTGCCACGAAGAAGATAGCAACGGAAACCCAAACAGGGATATCTGGTAACCAGTAGTTAATATATTTACCTGCAGCGGTTAATTCTGCCATACCGACAAGAATAAACATCACCCAATAGTTCCAGCCAGATAAAAAGCCAGCAAATGGGCTCCAATATTTATTAGCAAAGTGACTAAACGAGCCCGCAACTGGCTCTTCGGCAACCATTTCGCCTAATTGGCGCATGATCATAAACGCAATAAAACCACCAATAGCATATCCTAATATTACTGATGGGCCTGTCATATTAATAGTTTGCGCTATACCAAGAAACAGACCAGCGCCGACAGCACCACCCAGCGCAATTAGCTGGATATGTCGATTTTTCAGACCGCGCTTAAGTTCTGTCTGTTGCGACTCTCTCGCCATACATCCTCTTCTCTTTATTATTTTATCAACTTAACATGTAAACTAATGTTTACGATTTTATTCATTTCGAGCCACCATTAAAACACTATTCTGACTTGAATAACAAATACATTTTATGCTAGGCGAAAAATAATAAGAAAAGCTATCTGTTAGTTAGTGATGTTTTGAGGGAAATAATGTGGTAAAGCGACAAAGGCCTTGTTGGAAATCCTCTCCTCGATCGCAAAAATTATCTAAAGCCACCAGATAGAGGCCAAAGGTAATGATCAATGCAATAATTAAGCTAATAATTATTTTCTTTGCGTTCAATTTAAAATCCTTTAAATACATTTTGTTAGTATGACTTATCACATTACAAGTATTCGCTTAAATACGATAACAAGAAAAGGAGTTGTTGTTATAAAATTCGCAATCAATTATCTCTATAAGTAAATTTAGCATAACTTTCATTATGAAAGGTAAATGCTTCCTCGACAGACTTCAGATAATGTGCATTATTTCGCTCTAAACTGTATGTAAAATGACCTTATATTATTAAGTACACATTTTGCCAACGATTAGAGATAGCTATCCATTAATATGGATTTCTCTGTCTGCCATTTTTTGTATAAGATTAGGGAGTTAATTTTGATTTTTACCTTAACTTCATTGATAGAATGGAACTGTAATGCCACAAGATAATCATCTCGCATTAGTGTGCGCGCTAAGTAAATGGATTGAGGAGCATTTAGGCCGTGTTATCCATCTTGAAGAGTTGGCGGCTTATTCTGGATATTCTCTTTGGCACATGCAGAAAATCTTTAAAGAAGTCACAGGCACCTCTTTAGGAAAGTATATCCGTCAGCGTAGATTAGCTGGTGCTATTCATTTATTACGTACCAGTGAACGTTCTATCTTCGATATCGCTCTTGATTTCGGCTTTGGTTCGCAATCTCACTTTACTTATATGTTCCGTAAAGAGTATGGCATCACGCCTTTCGACTTTCGGCAGAATCAAGAGATCGTTTTAGAAACCAAACAGCCATTACATTTACAATCACCTTGTTGTGATTAACCCTTCTATTTATGTGACATTATACAGATAGCCTTTAATGTCACATAAATAATACTCAAGCTATGTGATGATAGGCCGCTTCGTCCTTCCTTTATCATGACTGTTTTTTTAATATGGGGATGCTAATGAGTATTAAGCTTATCGCTATTGATTTAGATGGAACCTTGCTTAACAAACAACACGAAATTACGCCAGAAGTAAAACAAGCCGTTCAGAGAGCAAAAGAAGCGGGTGTTAAGATTGTATTGGCTTCAGGGCGTGCCTTTAATGGCATCTATCCCTATTTAAAAACACTCGGTCTTGATACATCTAACTGTTACTGTATCAGCAATAATGGTAGCCAAATCCATCAAGCAGATAATGGTGAAGTTATTATTCAAGATCTGCTCAATTTTGAAGATTACCTCTATTTTGAAAACCTCGCTCGCGAGATTGGTGTCCATTTTCACGTTATTAGCGATAATAAGATTTATACCACTAATCGTCATATTAGCCATTTCACTTGCCAAGAAGCCTTTTTATCTTGGACTCCACTTTATTATCGTCCACTGAATGAAATGCAAACTGATATGTATTTTAGTAAGTTTATGATTGTTGATGCACCAGCCGTTTTAGATAATGCGATTCAATATCTTCCTGCTAATATTTATGAACAATACAGCATATTACGCAGTGCACCTTATTTTATTGAAGTGTTGAACACCCACGTCAATAAAGGAAGTGCTGTTCAAAAAGTCGCTGAACATTTAAAGATTACACCAGAAAAAATCATGTGTATTGGTGATCAAGGTAATGATTTGGCAATGCTAAAATATGCAGGCTTAGGTGTTGCAATGGGAAATGCCCCTGAAGAAGTGAAAAAAGTCGCCAAATTCGTCACACTTTCTAATGAAGAGCACGGTGTTGCAGTCGCTATCAATAAATTTATTTAAACACGATTTTTTTTGTGTTTTATCGCGAATGTCTACAAAATTATATAGCTATTGTGATCCTTAGCAGAGGATCACACTGCTTTTCGACCAAAAACATAGCCTTTTATTATTCTATAATTGCTGTTAAATGAGCGTTAAATCTGCCTTTCTTCTTACATATCCTTCAGAATTTGTTACTATCAATTCACTTTTCGTTATTCAAATTGCATTTTCACAACATATTAAGCTGTTAATTAGGCTAGATGTAGAATAACAAATATAAATCATTTATATATTTTCTTCACAGACAGGTAGTTTAAGTTATGCTTTCTACAAAAGATATGCTCGTTCTTGGAATGATGGTTTTTGCACTCTTTCTTGGTGCTGGCAATATTATTTTCCCCCCTATGGCGGGTTTTCAATCGGGAAACCTCTGGTTTAGTACATCTTTAGGTTTCCTAGTTACTGGTGTCTTACTCCCATTTCTAACCTTAGTTATCGTTGCAATTCGTGGACGTGGTGAGCGCCTTTCTATTGATTTACCTTCATGGGTTGCCGTCATTTTCTGGGTAGCACTGTATCTTATCGTAGGTTCTACTTTTGCGATGCCTCGTGTTACCAATACTGCTTATGAAATGGGTTTCTTACCTTTAGGGCTCGTTGAAAAAAATACGGCAACACACCTCACTTTCGCTCTTGTGTTTAACATCACCAGTATGTTCTTCATGTTAAAACAAGGCACGATGATAAGCGCCATTGGTAAATTTATGACACCCGCGCTTTTAATTCTACTTGTTGTTGTTGGTATTGTTGTTGTGGCTAAACCGATTTCCCCAATTGGTGAACCAACAGGACTTTATGCGGTAAATGGCTTCTTCTCTGGCTTTATTGATGGCTACCAAACCATGGATGTCCTTTCAGCCATGGCATTTGGCGGTATCGTAGCTCGTGCTTTATATACCAAAGGCATTACTGAACCACGCCAGATCGGTTTTATTACCGTAAAAGCGGGTATGATTTCAGTCTTACTGTTAGCCGCACTTTATCTGTGCCTTTTCTATTTAGGTGCAACAAGCCACTCTGTGTCTGTTTTTGCTGATCCTGCACTCAATGCCACTAACGGTGGTCAAATTTTCTCACGATATGTCGATGCGCTATTTGGTTCTGTCGGCACTTGGTTAATGGGTGGGATTGTTTTATTAGCTAGTATGACAACACTTGTTGGTGTAACAAGTGCTGCTGCTGACTACTTTGCGACATTCCATCACCGTTTAGGCTATCGTTTTTGGGTTGTGGTATTTACATTAATGACCACAATCGTATCAACGTTTGGCCTTGATACATTATTAAGAGTAACTATTCCTGCATTATTAATGATTTATCCAACTGCAGTTACATTAGTATTACTGCAATTTATTCGTAATAAATTAAAAGCGCCTCGCTTTACCTATCGCTTTACAATTGCCATCATTGTTTTGATGAGTCTTTTCGATACATTGAAGCAACTGAAGTGGTTGAATGCTGATTTGCTGCAATTATTTAGTTATATCCCGCTGTCTGATTATGGCTTAGGTTGGGTATTACCCGGTATTATTGCATTCGTTATTTCATTAATCATCAGTCTCAACTTTAAAGAAACTGAATCTGAAATTACCACTCCTAACACCATAAAATAAATAACTTGCCCCAAGGCGGATATCCACTTTGGGGCAAATTATTAAATAATTGAATGTTCTGTGACCTAAATAACTGGCTGTATCCATTTTGTACGATATTTATCAATTAATGCCATTAAAATAGCTTCTGATTGTGCATCCGGAATACCTTTAATATCACTTGCTCTAAAATGCATCTGAAATGCGCTTACCACTTTCTGTGTCTCGGGATCTAATACTCCACTCGTAGGAGTTTGATAGCCATATTTCGCCAAAAGTGTTTGGAAGTTAGCAATATCAACAGGCTCAGAGATTTCTCTTCCTGCTAAATAAAAAGCAACTGTTTCTTCATCAGGCCAAGCTCCTATTCCCTGTTTTGCTAACTCAGCCCATGGAAAAAGAGGTCCGGGATCGACCTTTCTTTGAGGAGCTATATCACTATGCCCTAAAACATTTTGAGGCTCAATGCCATAGCGTTGAATAATATCTTTCATCATTAATGTGATCGTCAAAACTTGCTCAGGAGTATAAGAAAACCAATACCTTAATATTCCCTCATCTTTATAACCCAAATTTGTAATTTCAATACCAATAGAGCCGTCGTTAAGACCTGCACTATTTCCCCATTGGCTTAGTCCCGCATGCCATGCTCTTTTATTTTCATTGACCAAAGATAAAACAATAGGTTTATTATTGATAAATTTAGGCTTTGTTGGTATTAGGTAATGACTACTTACTGTTCCTCCTGTAAGGGTTTTTAATGAAACAGCATCATTTGCTGCCGTATAATGCATAATTAAATATTTGACACGATTATCTTGTCCTGGATTATTAGCAATAATCTCAGCAACATAATTTCCTCTATCGATTAATTTAGGCTGTGTTGAACAACCTAAAAGTAAAAATACACCCAATAATAAACTTATATTGTATCGGCTAAAAATCATTATTCATCCTGAATTAAGTTGATAACATTAGCTAAATAGTAATCAAAAAACCCATATTAGAAAATATGGGTCTTGAGTTTTGTTCTTTTTTTATTATTGGTATTACTAGCTTTAATTATTACTCACTTTTTCACATCGAATTAAAGGTTCATCTGAAACAATATTCTTATCCCAAATTCCTTCTTCAATATCATCTTGTAACTCTGGATATTGTCGAATATCAAACGTAGGCAATAAACCTGCTTGTCGTTGCTGGTTATAATCTTTAACTAATTTTAAGGCGACACCAGAAAGTAAAATGATTGCGATTAAATTAGTCATTGCCATTAATCCCATTGAGAGATCGGCCATTTTCCAAACAAGAGGCATATCCGCTAAAGCGCCAAACATCACCATGGCTAACACTGCTGAACGTAACAGGAATAGCCCTGTTGTGTGATTACGTCCAAGGAAAATCATATTACTCTCAGCATAAGCATAATTAGCAATAATGGAGGTAAAAGCGAAGAAGAAAATTGCAATCGCGATAAAGGTACTCCCCCACCCCCCTACACTAGATGACAAAGCCAATTGCGTTAATTGAATACCGTTAATACCTTCTGGATAACTATCTAATACCCCCGATGATAAAATGATCACCGCAGTGGCACTACAAATAACCAAGGTATCCATAAAAACACCTAACATTTGAATATAGCCTTGGGATGCAGGATGTGGTGGATAAGGTGTTGCTGAAGCCGCAGCATTAGGTGCTGATCCCATACCTGCTTCATTAGAAAAGAGGCCGCGCTGAATACCTTGTGTCATCGCTTGACTAATACCATAAGCAATTGCACCTGCAGCCGCTTCTTGTAATCCAAACGCACTTTTAAAAATTAAAATGAAAACTTCGGGTAAGCGTTCAATATGATCTGCAACAACCCAAAATGCTAATAATAAATAAGCTGTTGCCATAATAGGAACAACTAACTCAGCAACACGAGCAACCCAACGCAGGCCACCAAAAATAATAAATCCGCTCGTTAATACTAAAAAGAGCCCCACATAAAATGGATCAAAATTAAAAGCAGAAGCTGTAGCTTGAGCAATCGAATTCGCTTGGACAGCATTAAAAACCAAGCCAAAAGCGATAATCAAGAAAATGGCGAAAAGAACCCCCATCCAGCGCATTTTCAGTCCTTTCGTCATATAATAAGCAGGACCACCTCGGTAATTACCATCATCATCTTTTGTTTTATAAAGTTGTGCTAATGTACTTTCTATTAATGATGTTGCCATACCAATTAAAGCAACTACCCACATCCAAAAAATAGCGCCAGGGCCACCCGCTGTTAAAGCAATCGCAACTCCTGTCAAGTTACCCGTACCTACACGCGCAGCTAAACTGGTGCATAATGCCTGGAAGGAAGAGATCCCTGATTTATCTGACTTATGGCTATTTTTCAAAATAGAGAACATATGACTAAAATGTCGGATTTGTATAAATCCGGTACGGATAGTAAAGTAAATACCTACTCCGAGAAGCAAGTAGATAAGAACATATCCCCATAAAATGTTATTCGCAAAGTTTATTAGCCCTGTCAAATTAATCCCCTTATATAATAACGTATATAACCTATCCTTACATCGCTATTGAAATAAAAAAAGTAAGCAGATACCGTGTAATTGAGTCAATTACTGATTTGAATCTGTCTTAAAGTAATATCAAAAATTACTGTGTTAAAAGCGAACTAAATGTAACACAATATTGTGTTACATGTATATTTTTTGTTTATTTTTTTACATGTTATTATTTTAATTAAATTATCTCATTAACGAAAACAAACAATATTGAAAAATAAAAAAACCATACATATCATTAAGATAAATAATTATTCCTTTATTTTATTAACTCAAAAAGTAAATTGAGCACATTGGTCATTAAGTTAATCAGTCATTTTAGAAAAAGAATAAATAGATTAAAAAAACATCAATTAATAATCTTTTCTATTTATCTAAAGTAAGACTTAAATGAACTATTAAAGTCATTAGTTAATGATATTTTTTAATATTCAATTTAACATTTAAGAGTTAAAAAGTTTCACAATTATTAACAATAAATATTTTATATTGCCATATCAATAAAACACTTTAATATTAATAAGATATTAAGGTAAGGTAAAAACAAACTTTACATTCTTATTTTATCATACTTCTCTAATGTATTAATTTTAAAATGGTTTGTTATCTTTCATTTTTAATGAATACTGCTGATTTGTTTCTGTTCTCTTTTTTATTCACTTACTATTCATTATATAGTCCTATTTTCTTTGAAAATTAATTAAATATTTAAAAATACTTTATTTCATATTAATAAAAAAATGTAGAATCACGTAAATTTACCTATTAACCATTTAGTTAATTTTATTTATACTATGTTTTTCCCTGGTGTTGTATTAATTTTCGCCCTGTTTCCCCAACAGGGCATTTTTTTATCTCAATATTTCAGTGTATTATCATAAGCCATTGTCAAATAATACAAAATTAAAACATATGAAATATCTAATTGATAAATTAACATTATTTAATTTCAATGCAAAATTCCCATCTATTTTCATTGATCTAAATCAAATTAAATATTCATATTATTTACTCTTTTCATAGATAAACTGCTTTTTCTCTATTTAAAAATCCATTTAATCAGGGAGGGGAACGTACGTATTTTATCATTAGCCTTATTTGAATTACTATAAAGTGGTATAACAATTAATGAGGAATAAAATTTTGTTGTTATATTTAATTGTCTTGATTAAAAATCAACCCAAATAAAACACGTCATTTTTACTACACATTAATGACTAATATCTTTATTTGCTTGCATTAATAAGCACGCTATTTTACCTTACTTATATTGTTATAGAGGGAAAGATAATGAGTTATAACCTTTCAGAATTAACACAAGAAGAAAAAGATAAGCTAAATGTAAGCTTAGCTGCTTCAGGCGTCGCTTTTAAAGAGCGCTATAACATGCCCGTTGTAGCAGATGCCGTTTTAAGAGAACAACCTCAAGCTTTTCAAGCCTTCTTTCAAGAGAGGCTGGTATTTTATCGTGCAAGAAGCCAACACTATTCTCGTTTACCTTATGAACCATCGGTAAAAAAATAGTCAAATACTTCTCGTTATTTTGATAATGGTAAAAAAAAGAGATAAACCAAGGTTTATCTCTTTTTTCAATAGATTAATAACAACTCACTATCACCTATCTATTATTTAGGGGAAACATAAGTAATAGTATTATCATCACAATTGACTTGAACATTGTAACGAAGATCTGTTCTCGCCCCTCTTACATTCAATACCATCTGATAGTTATTATTCATCTTGATAATTTCATTAGCATTAATACTTGCAACAGGTTTTGGTCCTAATGTCTTTTTATCATCTTGCCAACGAGGTAAGCGATTTTGTAAATAATCATTTTTTACTCTTGTAACAAGTTGATTATTATCTAAATTAACGCAACTCGAAAAAGGAGCAGAACGTACAATATCTTTATTAACATTTTCGATACTTTCTGCAGATGCTCCAAAAGAAATAGCAAGCAAAAAACCTGCTCCAAGTATCCCTGTTTGACCAATAAACTTGCTTAATTTCATATAACCCCCCGAAAATATCCCTTAAAACAGGATGTGTATTCATTAAGCATAGCACATGGTTAATCACACAATTGTGACATTTGTTAAAAATTTGTTTTATTCATTCTCATCATCAAATACGATAGACACTGATTCACGGGTTGTATGCTTTTCTCTTAATTCTTGAGCAACCAACTGAATTGCCTCTCCGCTACTCATACCCTCAGCCATTAGAGATTGAATTTTTTCCACTGCTTTTTGCTGCTCTTCATGTGTTAATGTAGGCATTCCTAGAAACATAATGTTACTCTTATCTTTATTAACGTCATTAACGTCTATTTTGTATTTACATGAATGTAATCTTTTTGATTACAATTTATTGTACGAATGATACAACATACTTTGTTTACATGGTCATAAGATGGATATACAATTACAACAACGCGAATTAACTTATACCCCTGATCTGGCACTGCGGGTATTTTCTCCTATTGCGTCATTGCCTTGGTCTAGTTTACTTCATTCTGGTTTTGCCGAACATCCTCATAATCGTTTTGATATTGTTGTCTCCGATCCTGCTGTGACTTTAGAAACTCGCAAACAAACGACAACGATTAAAGAAAAAAACGGCACGGTAAAACGTTCTAAAAAAGATCCTTTCACTCTCATTCAGTCTGCGTTAGAACAATTTGATTTTCACCCAGAACATAATGAGTCATTGCCTTTTTTAGGAGGTGCTTTAGGTATCTGGAGTTATGATTTAGGTCGTCATCTTGAGAACTTACCTGAAATCGCGAAAAATGAACTTAATTTTGCAGATATGGCAATTGGTATTTATGATTGGGCCCTTATTGTCGATCACCACTTAAAAAAAGCCACTTTAATTAGTTATCACAATATTGATGAGCGCTTACAGTGGTTAGAAAGCCAAACTTCCACATCCCTTGATTCGCAATTCACCTTAACAACAGATTGGCAATCAAACATCAGTAATGATGAATATAACGAAAAAATTGCTAAAATTCATCAATACTTACTTTCGGGTGACTGCTATCAAGTTAATTTAGCTCAACGTTTTTGTGCAAACTATACTGGTAGTGAATGGAATGCATTCTTAACATTAAATCGAGCTAATAAAGCACCATTCTCTTCTTTTATGTGCTTACCCAACAATTTTGTAATTAGTGTTTCACCTGAGCGTTTTATTCATTTAGTTGATAATAAAATAGAAACTCGCCCAATAAAGGGAACACTACCTCGTAAGGCATTACCAGAAGAAGATGATGAACAAGCACAATTATTAGCAAATTCGCGTAAAGATCGCGCAGAAAACTTAATGATTGTAGACTTAATGCGTAATGATATTGGCAAAGTTGCAGTAACAGGTTCAGTAAAAGTACCTGAGTTATTTGTTGTTGAGCGTTTCCCAGCAGTACATCATTTAGTCAGTACGATTACGGCACAACTACCTTCTCATTTAACAGCAACTGATTTATTAAGAGCAGCTTTTCCTGGTGGTTCTATCACTGGAGCCCCAAAAATCAGAGCAATGGAGATCATCGAAGAACTTGAACCTCATCGTCGCCATGGATATTGTGGTGCAATTGGCTATATCAGTTTTTGTGGCACAATGGACACCAATATCAGCATTCGCACTTTATTAACTGAAAAAAATAAAATTTACTGCTGGGCTGGCGGTGGTATTGTTGCTGATAGCGTTGCTGAAAAAGAGTACCAAGAAACATTCGATAAACTTGGGCAAATATTAACTGTTTTAAGAGAGTCTGCTATTGATGACACCCATTGATACTTTTATCAATCGTTTTCAACTTACATTACCTGATGATAAGGTAAATCAGTCTCTTCATACCCAAAAATCGGCAGCCGTTTTGCTGCCGATTATCAATAAACCTAATCCAACATTATTATTAACAGAACGTGCATCAACGTTACGCTCTCATGCAGGACAAGTTGCTTTACCTGGCGGTAAACGTGATCCTGAAGATAGCAACCTTATTGCAACTGCACTAAGAGAAGCGCATGAAGAAGTGACTATTCCACCCAATGCCGTATCCGTTATTGGTCAATTAGCCCCTTTGCAAAGTTCTAGCGGATATTTAGTCACTCCTATTGTGGGTGTTATTCCTGCAGATTTACCTTTGCGTAATAATCCGGCTGAAGTCGCCTCTATCTTTGAAATGCCACTAAGTCATGTACTTAATGCTCAACATTATCAACAATTAAATTTTCATCGTGCTGGTGAAAATCATCGTATCTACTTTTATCCCTATAATGGACATCTTGTTTGGGGATTAACCGCCGCTATTTTGCATAGACTCGCTCTACATATCACTTAACTCGCTATTTTATATTCAGCTTGTGCTTTTTATCAGCGCCTTCACAACTCTACTTAGCTATTTTAAAAAAATGTTGTAAACTACATCATTAACGGGACGATATAACTGTAAAAACGATCCCTTTACTATAAATAACTATATTTTATTCTTTTTAACCCTCTCTCTTATTATTAAGGAGTCTGACGTGATTAGCGTTTTCGACATGTTTAAAGTGGGCATCGGACCATCTAGCTCTCACACCGTAGGGCCAATGAAAGCGGGTAAAGAATTTGTCGATGATTTAGTCAGCCAGGAATTGATTGCGTCTGTCACTCGCGTAGCTGTTGATGTTTACGGCTCCTTGTCTTTGACAGGCAAAGGTCACCATACTGATATCGCAATTATTATGGGGTTAGCAGGTAATTCACCAGCTACTGTCGATATTGACAGCATTCCCGGTTTTATTCGTGAAGTTGAAGAAACAGGCAAGCTATCATTAGCAAATGGCTTAAAAGTTGTTGATTTTCCAGCAGAAAGTATGCATTTCAGCAATGACAATCTGTCATTACATGAAAATGGTATGACAATCCATGCTTTTGTTGACGACAAAGAAGTCTATAGAAAAACGTACTACTCTATTGGTGGTGGTTTTATCGTTGATGAAGAAAACTTTGGTAAATCAACATTAAATAGCAAGCCAGTCTCATATCCTTATGCTAGCGCAGAAGAGTTATTAACGCACTGTAAAGAAACGGGTTTATCCATTTCCAGCTTAATGATGAAAAATGAGCTGGATCTACATACTCAAGCAGAAATTAATGCTTATTTCGCTGATGTTTATAAAACCATGCAAGAATGTATTGAGCACGGTTTAAATACAGAAGGCGTATTACCAGGGCCATTACGTGTACCTCGTCGTGCAGCTGCATTAAATCGCTTATTAACATCGAGCAACAGCCTGTCAAACGATCCAATGAAAGTGGTTGATCTGATTAATATGTTTGCACTGGCAGTTAATGAAGAAAACGCAGCAGGCGGACGCGTTGTAACAGCACCAACAAATGGCGCATGTGGCATCGTTCCTGCTGTATTAGCTTACTACGATCGTTGCATCGAACCCGTTACACAAGAAACCTACCTACGTTATTTCTTGGCATCAGGCGCAATTGGTATTCTTTACAAAATGAATGCTTCAATTTCAGGCGCTGAAGTCGGTTGCCAAGGCGAAGTTGGTGTAGCTTGTTCAATGGCGGCTGCGGGTCTTGCTGAATTATTAGGTGGAAGCCCTGAGCAAGTTTGTATTGCTGCTGAAATCGGTATGGAACATAACCTTGGTTTAACTTGTGACCCAGTTGCAGGCCAAGTTCAAGTTCCTTGTATTGAACGTAATGCTATTGCTTCAGTTAAAGCCGTTAATGCCGCACGTATGGCAATTCGTCGTACCAGTGAACCTCGTGTTTCTCTCGATAAAGTCATTGAAACCATGTATGAAACAGGTAAAGACATGAATGCTAAATACCGCGAAACATCTCGCGGTGGTCTTGCAATCAAAGTGCAGTGTGACTAATAACACTATTTACACGAAAAGCCATTCATTTTGAATGGCTTTTTTTATTTTAGTGACTTTATTTTTAATCATCGTCTCCCCCTTAAATAACTAAAAATAATAATCATAAAGTACACATTTAAAATTAAGTAATATATTTTTTTATAATTTAAATATTTCTTATTTTTCCATATTAAATGTAAGTATTAAATATACACATTAAATATAGGCTCATTTAATATTCATTTAATTTTGTAAAAAATAAAGCGCATAATTTTCAGGTGTATTCATTTCTATAAAAAATTAATTTCTTATTATAAAAATAATTAAAACCCATTGTTTATTATATGGTTAATCATTCATCATATTGAAAATTATCATTTTTTTAACATTAAATAATTATTTATAATATATTTAAAGTCGCTACACTTAATAATGATAATTATTATCAATATCATTTTTGAAATATAATAAATAATTTGTTGCCTTTCGAAAATAATATGTTATCTTCTGCACCAAGTCATTGGGGAGTAGCCTGTCTTAAAATAAAAAACATTATTTTAAGAAGTCTGTATCAACATACTCGCTTATTTTTATTTAGCGTGGTACAGATGCCGTAATACGGTTGGCAAGACCATAGACACATAATTGCACTTCTTTGGTTGGGGGTCAATTGTGTGTATATGGAAATACCCCAACCGAGGCTTTATTATGAGTTTCTACGCTACTATCATTCTCGCCCTAGCCCTTTCTATGGACGCATTTGCTGTCGCTGTCTGTAAAGGTGCCACATTACACAAACCCCGTTTTCGCGAAGCGCTCCGCACTGGATTTATATTTGGTATTATTGAAGCCAGCACACCTGTTATTGGTTGGGCATTAGGTTTATATACTAGCCAATATATTATTCAATGGGATCACTGGGTTGCCTTTGGATTACTGTTTGTTCTTGGTAGCCGGATGATTTACCAGAGCTTAAAACGTGGTGATGACTGTCCTTGTGAAGAAGATGCTCCACAACGTCACGGCTCACTATCTTTAATCGCAACAGGTATTGCAACAAGCCTTGATGCAATGGCAATTGGTGTCGGTTTAGCATTCCTTCAAGTCAATATTGTTCATACCGCAATGACAATTGGTATGATGACAATGATCATGGCAACTCTGGGTATGTTAATTGGCCGTTATATTGGGCCAGTACTTGGAAAAAAAGCAGAAATTATTGGCGGGATTGTATTAATTGCTATCGGCTTTAATATTGTATTTGAACACTTAGAATTATTTATGTACGCTAAATAATCGCTAATAAATCATATTAAAAAGCTTAGGTTTGAAATATCACGACCTAAGCTTTTTTATTAACTTAACAAAATACTTTTATTTCACGTTATTAAGCATGACGTTGATAGACTCGAATTAAAAAGTCTGTTTCACATTCAAAGTCTTTACTTTCCGCTAATGCCTGTTTTACTTCTTCACTTGCACGCCATGCAAACGGTGTCATTTGTAATAAATCAAAAGCCTGCTTACCGTTTAAATTCATCATATAAGCAACTTGATGTTCAGACACTTTATTAAATCCATCGAATTGTTCTTCTTTTAATGGATGAAGATGTACTTCTGAATAAATCAGTGATTTTAACTGATAGAGATGACGTGGCGCTGGCGTAACAGTAATAATATAACCATTGTGAACAATAACTCTTGCTAATTCATCACTATTACAAGGGGCGTAAATACGCACAACTGCATTTAAAGAAGCATCACAAAAAGGTAAACGTTGACTTGAGGCTACACAAAAATGAATTGATGAATAACGTTTAGCTGCATATTTAATCGCAACCTTTGAAACATCTAAGCCATACACTTGTGGGTTATGTAATTTTAAGTTTTGATAAAACTGATGAGTATAATAACCTTCACCACACCCAATATCCAATATAACACTGTTATCTTCAGGCAATAATATTTGTATTAATTCAGCCACTTTATCTCGCATTGGCTGGTAAAAACCCGCATCTAAAAACGTACGGCGTGCGTTTATCATTTCTGCACTATCGCCGGGCTCTTTTGAGCGTTTAAATTGCACTGGCAATAAATTGACATACCCTTCTTTAGCACAATCAAATTGATGATTATTTTCACAGATCCAACTGTGGGCTTGAAGAGAGAGAGCCTGATAACATAATGGACATTGATAAGACATAGTAATATTTTTGTATAACTCAGAGTAGAATAGGGAGAGATAATAACATACCTCTCCTAATCTTGCGGAAAACCTGACTATTTATTTTTAATTTTAAGTCATGCTTTCCATAATAAGTAGCTTAATAATTACAACTTATAGACGGATCAAGTACGTTTTAGTTTTTCAGTATTCGCGATAAATAACGCAATAACTAACAACAATATTGCACCTGATTGTATTAGCGTATCAACCGAATTTTTATGCTCTACAATAATTAAACGCACTATTGCCGTTATTCCAATATAAATAAAATATCTAAGGGGAAAATGCCCGCCAGATAAAAAATACTTAACAATAAGCGCAATAAACTCAAAATAAAGAAAGTAGATCAAAATACCTTCTAATAATTGATAAGACGACTCTTCTGCGCCTAAATTAAATAATAATGAAGCAATTACATACGTTTCTTTGATAAGAAAACTGACTAATACAATCGCTAAAATAAGTAATCCAATATTAAGCACCCACTGTAATATAGTGGCAATGCATTTCAGTAATTCTTCGCTTGATTTTTTCATATAAACTATAACCTAGTGGGATCATTCCGTGATATGTAACAATAATAAAAGGTCAATTAAACAATTTTAATGGATTTACACATTTACCACACCATTTTTTTATCTTTTAGAGCTCAAAAACCAAAAATAATGATGCGGTAATCGCAATATTTACTTTTAAATTTCAACTTGTAAGCTGATTTACCTATACTTAACTTCAGGGCTAATATATTAAAAAGGCACACTATGGCTAACAAATACCTCGTTGCAATTGATTTATTAGAAGATAGCAGAATTCAGCGCATGATCGAAGATATTCACTTCCTAGCTAGAAAACCAGAAAATTATTTCCATTTCATTACAGTGATGCCCAACTTGCGTTCTTTAGAAACTTATGGACTTAATTGTGATAGCCCGTCAGTTATTGAAAAAAAGCAGCAAGCTTTAGTTTTATTAACAGAAAAATTAGAACAATGTGTGACACAGCAATTCAACTTACCCAAAGAACAATACCAATGCCATGCCGTTATTGGTACACCTAATTATAATATTCTAGAATTAGCAGAAAAAATTGATGCAGATACCATTATTATAGGTTCAAGCTCACGTAACCAACGCAATATATTACTGGGTTCGACAGCGGATTATATTGTAAACAACACGTCACGCTCAGTAATGGTTATTCGTAAGTAAAATGACTAATACACTTTCCTTTTGGCAATAAAATTAGGTGATTTATTGCCAATAAATATTCTGCTATTCTTTTCGTTATAAATAGCACTAAATGCACCTTAATTTTTTCATTTTAAATAGTTAACTTGCTAGAATACAGATCAAAAAACAAAAAAATCATCTCTTTTTTATCGCAATTTCTGCTTTTACCCTAAATTTAATTTCAATAAATTTTTTCATTCTCTATCTTCTAATATCTTAAATGAGATACTTATGAATCAAGATCTAAAACAGAAAATCTGTACATTTGAAGAAGGCTCTCCTGATGAAAATCCATGGATAAATGGAAAGCCAACACCTTGTGTAATAAAGATTGAGCCATATAATAAATTATGGGTAATATTATATAATCAACAAAAAGAAAATATTATCCAAAAATTAAAAGGTAAATGTTTAGCTATTGAGCATATTGGGTCAACAGCAGTACCTGAATTAAGTGCAAAACCGATCATTGATATTGACTTAATTGTTGCTGACCCTGCCGATGAACCAAGCTATATTCCTGAGTTAAATCAGTTAGGCTATAAACTTACAGTAAGAGAGCCTTCGTGGTATCAACATCGTATGCTAAAACTAGAAACACCTAATGTGAATCTACATGTCTTTGCACCTAATTGCCCTGAACACCTTAGACATATTTTATTTAGAGATTGGTTAATTAACCATAAAGAAGATAGAGAATTATATATAGATGCAAAACTCAGCGCCAAAGAAGATGTTGAAAATGTACATCAATATAATCAGAAAAAAGATCACATTGTAAAAGCCATTTATCAGCGAATTTTTAATTCACTTTGAGTAACCTATTCTCTTTTTTATTTCGTATCCTCATACTATTTCTAAAATGAGGATAAAAATTTTACTATTAATTTTTATTCAAAAGATAACGATTGTCCTGTATTGAAATCTTTAGCGTTAAGATATTTTCGCCCTAATACCCCCGTACAATGACATCCATACACATCAATATTTTTATCTATAGCTTTTTTAGCTCGTTGTAATGCTGATGGTGTTGCACAACGCAAATGTAGGCCCCCCACAATTGCTTGAATTTGATTATTTCCTGTTATTTTTTTCGCATGTTCAACTATAGATTCAATACCCGAATGGCTACAACCAGTAATAATTACTAGACCTTTTTTTCCTTGCCAAACAAGAAAACTATCATCAAGAACGAAATCATCTTCTTCACCTGATCCATGAATAATAACACCATAGCGTTTATTCACTTGACGTTGAGTCACTTGTCCCGAATAGATAAAATTTTCCTCAATAACTAAGGGTGCTTGTGTTAATTCAAAAGAAAACTGTGCTTCGAGTTTTGCACGATCAAATAAAGGCGCTAACCGTTTAAATTTAATATTTTTATTACCTAGAAAAAAGGCTGAATAACGAACAGAAAATAAATGAGGATGAGCGATAATACGCGGTTTATGAGTAAAAAAATTTGCTTGCAAGTGTGTAAGCCCACCAAAATGATCATAATGTCCATGGGACACAACAATCGTTTTCAATGTGGTTAAATCAATACCCATTTTTTTTGCATTTGAAATAAAGGTAAGGTCTTTTCCAGTATCAAAGAGAATTTTCGCTTGGCACTCATCATCTTCTAACAATAATGATAAGCCAGAATAGTGATTAAGCGCTGGATTGACTGATTTATTTTCTAGTAATGCAGTGATGGTTAACATGAGTTTTGATGAGTATCGTTATTAGAAGATGGCTTATAGTAATTAAAAAAAGGAAGTGTTCCAAATATAAAAACCATTGATTTGTGTGATCCTCACTATTTCATTACACAACCGCTGTTATATTAAAATCAAATATAACAGCGGTATAGTTATAAATTGCAGTGAATCTTATGCAACTATACAGTCAGCTAAGTCTTATCTCACCACCATAACAGAGCGTTTAGCGTAGCGTGTAATATCAGCAGCGGTTGAACCGATATGATAAGAATCATCTTCTGGATTATGAGAGCCAATTACGATTAAATCTGCGTTTACTTCATCTGCAACCTGCAATATGGCATCTCGTGGTGTTCCTATGCAAATATGTGTTTGCATTCTATCGTCCGGCAAATCAAAACGCTCAATTATTTTTGTAAGCTCTTTTTCTGCTGACGCTTTTAAGCATCCTTGATCTAATTGATCACCATTCATAACAAGTCGATAATAAGAAGATTGTGGAAGTTTTGGGAGTACATACAAAAAATGAACATAAGGATCTTCATTTTTTGCAATATCTTCCACTAACGGAATTGCTTTGTTCATCAGGTTATCTTCATCAATATCAATGGGAACCAAAATATTCTTATACATACCGCCTCCTTTTATTTTAATTGTAGGATAGTGTATTTTTAAAAAATTACCGGATGTAGTTAACATATTTTAAAAATATTTTATCACACATAGATAACTCTTATTTCTAACTCAGTAAATAACAAAAAATACACTTATTAAATTAATAATTGAGACTGTAAGTCGATAATGGATATATAAATCTATATCCTTATTTTGAATTATACCTTTTTATAAACTCATTGTTTTATCAGTAATAAAAAATTCAAAAAAAGCCTTATTAAATTAAATAAGGCTTTTCTCTTTCATTACACGATGAATACTTTATTTTTGAATATTCTTTTTCTGTTTGTTCTTTTTAACATATTGATAGCCTATTGCTAATGCAATAAACCACAATGGTGTCACACTTAACGCTTGGCGAGTATCATGTTCGAAAGCTAATAACACTGTCATAAAAGCAAAGAAAGCAAGGCATAACCATGACATCAGAATACCTAATGGCATTTTATAAATAGATTTTTCATGTAACTGTGGCCGTTTTTTACGATACGCTAAATAAGAGCATAAAATCATACTCCAAATAAACATAAATAATAACGCCGACACGGTTGTTACCAGGGTAAATACATGCATAACATCGGGAATAAAGTAGATTAATATAATTCCACATGACAGACATAAACTAGTAAATAACAGCCCATTGGCAGGTACAGCCCGTTTAGATAATTGGCTAAACTGCTTTGGTGCTTCGCCCTCTTTTGATAAACCGAATAACATACGACTTGTGGAAAATATTCCACTATTAGCAGAAGAGGCTGCAGCCGTTAATACGACAAAGTTTACTAAACTTGCCGCTGCGGGTATCCCTATCATGACAAATAACTCAACAAATGGGCTTTTATCAGCCAAAATTGAGCGCCATGGCGTCACCGACATAATAATTGCTAAGGCCAATACGTAAAAAGTAATAATACGAATAGGAATAGCATTAATCGCTTTCGGCAATGATTTTTCCGGATTACGTGTTTCAGCCGCAGCGGTTCCTACTAATTCTATTCCGACAAAAGCAAAAATAGCGATTTGGAAGCCCGCAAAAAAACCACTTAGCCCTTTAGGAAACATTCCCCCATCATTCCAGATATTCTCTAATGCCGCGGTATGTCCCGCGGGAGATTCAAATCCAATACTGATAAGAACAATCCCCACAATGATCAAAGAAACAATCGCTGTTATTTTTATCATGGAGAACCAAAATTCCATTTCACCAAACAGTTTTACTGTCGCTAAGTTCAAAATAAGCAGTGTCAGCACACAAATAAAGGATGTTCCCCATTCAGGAAAATTAGGCGCCCAATAACTAATATAAGACGTTATGGCAACAATATCGGCAATACCTGTAATAACCCAACAAAACCAATAAGTCCAACCGACAAAAAAACCAGCCCACGGTCCTAATAAATCACCAGCAAAATCACTAAATGACTTATATTCTAAATTTGATAATAACAGCTCGCCCATAGCTCTCATCACAAAGAACAAGACAAAGCCAATTATCATATACACAAAAATAATTGATGGCCCAGCTAACGAAATGGTTTTCCCTGATCCCATAAATAGACCAGTACCTATAGCTCCACCAATAGCAATTAATTGAATATGACGATTTGTTAATCCGCGCTGTAGAGTGGCATTTTTCACTCTAACAGGAGGAGAAATTTCTGTTTGATCTTCCATACAATACCTGAAGTGTTTTCATATTTTTGATGTTGTTTTCACCGCTATTTTATTTTTTAACGCGGTAATATGTTTGCGAAATTATTGTGACACAAATCTCAGTATAAGTAATGAAAAGATCACTTTTAGTAAAATGAATGATGCTTTGATAACCAGATAAGATCCTTTCTTTAATTTATTTGGCGATATTTTATCCATTTGAAAAAAAATCGAAATAAGCACTTGACCATCACATTTTAGAGGAGAATAATCAGCGCATCGGGTTGTTAGCTCAGTCGGTAGAGCAGTTGACTCTTAATCAATTGGTCGGGAGTTCGAGCCTCCCACAACCCACCAAATTTACGCTGAGTAATCAGGCAGATAGGCCACTTACAGATAAGTGGCTTTTTTGTATCTGGAAGAAAGTGGCGACAAAATGGCGACATTATCTTAAGCTAAAAACTCAAAATAATACGCCAATTAATAAAAACAGCATCTACTTATATTTCCTTTCATTTTTATAATTGGTGAGATCAACCAAAACAAACAATTAGTCTAATTTAATTAGATAATCCAATATAAACCACAAGCAAACTTACTTTATCTCTTTCTTATCTTTAAATTCTCTGCCAAAATCATCAATCAAAATGTAGCTAATGGTATTTATTTTACTATCCACTAAGTCGATCTTCTATTTGATAAATGGTATTTTAAGTAATGGTATTTTTCCAATTGTTATTATGCTTTTAAGTTACCATTTATATATTTCTTTAATCTAAACGTAAAACACTCTCAAACTTATTCAGGTTCTCTTTACTGAAAATAATAGAAATAAAAAGTATGTTGCTTACTTTTTTTAATGATATTTCATAATCTCCTACTGGGAGAAAAATAATTTCTCCTGCGCGATATTGTGGATCACCTGGCTCTGAATCACCGCCAGTTGTATCTTCTCCAGCACCAATAAAAACTTCACCTGATGGACAGTTTATATTTATTCTTACATCTGGATCTTCAATTTTATCGCATAGATTAATAGTGTAAAAACCATCATTACCTAAACCAATAAATGCAATATTGCCTTTATTCATCTCATCTAACTCATCATCAGGTATGCTCCACCAATCTGCTGTATCTGATTTTCTATGTTGGATCGCTTGTAAATCAAAAATAGCCAGAGTTGCCGTATCAGTCATAAAAGAAAATGCGTTTGACATATTAATGCTCCAAAAAACAGTTTTGATCGTACCAAAATATTTTTCTTCCCTTTATATATTGGATAATTATATAGGATTTTATCTATACTATTTTGCAAACCAATTACTTATACTAGACTTATATTTTATGCACTACTTATACTCTAAATAATTTGCAACAACTTGAATATATGCAAACAAATACTCTAAATAATCCAAGTTATAGCTAGGCTACAATGCTGTGGCTTGAAATATGACGAATATATACATGGACGATCTTATGAAATTACAACGACTCCTTATCCCTCTTTCCCTTTATGCGATTTTCTCATCACCAGCAATCGCTGCTTCAACTCAATGTACAAATACTGAAAAGCAAACCAATATTGCCAATAGCGACATTATATTGCTCAGCTCTTATAACGGCCCAGTGAAATCCGTCACGATGACCAGCACGATACCCCATGACGGACGTTTTAAAGCACTAAAAGGTGAAATCCACTTTGATGAATGTGGAAAGTTATTGAAAAATAGCACATCAATGCAAGAGTACTTTGAAGGCAATGTAGAAACTAATTTAATAAGAACATTGCCTAATAACCCTTCTGTTATCCGATATCAATTTCAGATAAAGAATGCCTATGGCTCACACTCTATCTACATGCAAGAAACCTATCATCAAGATAAACAGAACCGGTTCAACAAAAGAGTAATCCAATATTACGGAAATGATGGCACTTTATTAGATACAGTCACTAGCCAATTCGACTATAAAGATGGACGCATTATTAAAGAAACGAGCGAATCGTCTGATCCTACAACTAAGCCTATCACAACAGAGTACACCTATAGCCCTCAAGGAAAACTACAATCCGTAATAGAGGACGGCAAAATAAATGTAGAATACCAGTATGATCTAGACGGAAAAGTTGTTACTCAATCAAACTATATCAAAGGCATTAATGGAGAGGATAAAGCCTTTATCACCACCTGCCTTGAATGGGACAAATTTGCTAACTGTTCAAAAGAGGAACTTGAAAGTACGATTACATTTAATGATAAAGTCATTAATTTCAGTAAAGCCATGCTTCATAACGAGTTTATTTATTACGAATAATGTTTACATTATATCTTTTGTATCTAATTTAAATTAACAATAAAGGCCACCTCATTAAATAAGGTAGCCTTTGATTTATCTAATTTTATTATGTATTACGATATTGAGTCTCAGCTTCTTCAAAGCGTTGTTGATTCTCTTTGTTTGGTTCTTTCCCCATTAAACTAATGACAACAATAGCAATAGAAGCAAAAATAAAGCCGGGAATAATTTCATATAACCCAAACCATTTATATTGCATCCACACTAACACGGTTAAAGCCCCTATCAACATTCCGGCAAATGCACCATTACGAGTCATACGTTTCCACATTACAGAAATGAGGATCACAGGACCAAAAGCAGCACCAAAACCTGCCCACGCATTACTCACTAAATCAAGCACCTTATTGTTTGGGTCACGCGCTAAGAAAATTGCGATGATCGCAACTAATAACACCATGCCACGCCCTACCCAAACTAGCTCTTTTTGGCTCGCACTTTTACGAATAAATGGTTTGTATAAATCTTCAGTTAATGCACTTGCGCAGACTAATAATTGACAGCTTAATGTACTCATGACCGCTGCTAGAATTGCAGACAAAAGAATACCAGCAATCCATGGATTAAAGAGCAGTGAAGCCAGCTCCATAAAAATACGTTCATTTTTAGCTGTTACAGCACCCGCTTGTGCTGGATTCATTTCAAAGTAAGCAATACCAAAGAATCCAACTGCAACCGTGCCGCCCAAACAGAGGATCATCCACGTCATACCGATACGACGTGCTTTACGAATTGTTTGATTTGAATCTGCTGCCATAAAACGCGCTAAGATATGAGGTTGCCCAAAGTAACCTAACCCCCACGCCAATAAAGAGATAATAGCAATAAAATCAAGACCTTTGAACATATCAAGATAAGACGGATCTTTTGCTTTAATAATGGCAATAGAAGTATCAATGCCGCCGACTGAGAAAATTACAATAATAGGTGTCAGGATCAGAGCAAAAATCATTAACGTTGCTTGGACTGTATCTGTCCAACTTACAGCAAGAAAGCCACCTAAAAAGGTATATGCGATAGTTGCAATCGCACCATAAATCATAGCTTCGTGGTAAGGGATATGGAACGTAGATTCAAACAGCATTCCACCAGCAACCACACCTGAAGCACAATAGATAGTAAAGAAGGTAAGAATAACTAACGCTGAAATAATACGTAGCATTTTACTTTTATCATCAAAACGTGATGTCAAATAATCGGGTAACGTCAATGCATTATTGTTTTTTTCAGTTTGCAAACGCAAACGCCCCGCAACTAAACGCCAGTTTAGCCATGCACCTAAACAGAGTCCAATAGCTATCCAACTTTCTGAAATACCAGCAAAAAATACCACGCCAGGTAATCCCATTAATAACCAACCACTCATATCTGAAGCACCCGCTGACAGCGCAGTAACTACACTGCCCAATCGCCGACCGCCAAGAATATAATCATCAAAGTTTTTTGTTGAACGATAAGCAAGGTAGCCAATAAAAAGCATACCCAAGATATAGATCGTAAATGTAATTAGCATTGGCGAAGTTAGAGCCATAATTGCAGTTCTCCATAAATCTGTTTCCGATCATCGGTATGCTTTTGACTTGTACAGGAACGTTGCACTTAGTTGCGCATTAATGATCTTTTCAGTTTTTAATTAAAATAATTTCTTACAGCAACAGATAAAGCATTCACATCAATCCTAGAATAGGTTAACTGCATTTAACAAGAAATTAACGTTTAAATGTTTAAATTTTGTATATGACCTCACACTATTTATCTTAATTAGAGGGTTCATTATAAATACAAACATCAATAAAATAAATATAATTTATTGATTTATATATGAATATATATAAAAGGATAAATTAAACTATTTTTAATCATGTACAAAACCTGACTACTTTCACATTATTTATAAATAAACTGTTAACAATGTTGCACAAAGTTGCAACATGAATGATATTAATAAAAATAACGGGTAACTGTACTTGTGAATTAGAAATAGAATATGAGGAGCACTGCATGAGTAGCACAACAATGGGTGTTAGACTTGACGAAGAAACCCGCAATAGATTAAAAAAAGCTGCGCAGAAATTAGATAGAACATCACATTGGTTAATTAAACAGGCTATTTTCAATTATCTAGAACAAGTTGAAAATGATCAGGTTAGTCTTGGTAACTCAACATTTGTAGAGCAAGACATTGATGAAAGCATTGAAACGCCAACCGCTCATTATCAGCCCTTCTTAGAGTTTGCTGAACATATTCACCCGCAGTCTGTTTTACGCTCAGCAATTACTTCTGCATATCGCACACCTGAAACACAAGCTGTACCAATGCTATTGCAGCAAGCGACATTACCTGAAAATGAGGCTCAAGCAACACACAAATTAGCCTATTCCATTGCCGAAAAACTACGTAACCAGAAAAATGGTGTTGGACGCTCCGGGTTGGTTCAAGGTCTATTACAGGAATTTTCACTTTCTTCACAAGAAGGTGTTGCCCTAATGTGTTTAGCTGAAGCTTTATTGCGTATTCCAGATAAAGCCACGCGTGATGCCCTTATTCGTGACAAAATTAGTCATGGTAATTGGCGCTCACACTTAGGACAAAGTCAATCGATGTTTGTGAATGCAGCGACATGGGGCTTATTATTCACGGGTAAATTAGTTTCTACTCATAATGAAGAAAAACTCTCTAACTCTTTAAATCGCATCTTGACCAAAAGTGGTGAGCCATTAGTGCGCAAAGGCGTTGATATGGCCATGCGTTTAATGGGTGAGCAATTTGTGACAGGTGAAACTATTTCTCAAGCACTTGCAAATGCACGCAAACTTGAAGAAAAAGGCTTTAGCTACTCTTATGACATGTTAGGAGAAGCGGCATTAACAGAAAAAGACGCGCAAGATTATTTAGTTTCTTATCAGCAAGCCATCCACGCAATTGGTAAAGCATCTAATGGTAGAGGTATTTATGAAGGCCCTGGAATATCTATCAAGCTTTCAGCATTACATCCTCGTTATAGCCGTGCTCAATATGAGCGAGTGATGTCAGAGCTTTACCCTCGCCTACTCTCATTAACATTACAAGCAAAGCAATACGATATCGGGATTAATATTGATGCAGAAGAAGCGGATAGACTAGAAATTTCACTCGACCTACTTGAAAAACTCTGCTTTGAACCTGAATTAGCAGGCTGGAATGGAATTGGTTTTGTTATTCAAGCTTACCAAAAACGTTGTCCATTAGTTATTGATTATGTCATTGATTTGGCACGCCGTAGTCGTCGTCGCTTAATGATCCGTTTAGTAAAAGGCGCCTATTGGGATAGCGAAGTCAAACGCGCTCAAATTGATGGTCTTGAAGACTATCCTGTCTATACTCGCAAAGTGTATACCGATGTCTCTTATCTTGCTTGTGCGAAAAAACTACTCGCATCACCTAATTTTATTTACCCACAATTCGCCACGCATAATGCGCACACACTATCAGCAATTTATCATTTAGCGGGTCAAAACTATTACCCCGGACAATATGAATTCCAGTGTTTACACGGTATGGGAGAGCCACTTTATGCACAAGTTGTAGGAAAAATAGCAGACAATAAATTAGGTCGTCCTTGTCGTATTTATGCACCAGTAGGAACACATGAAACATTACTTGCCTATTTAGTCCGTCGCCTACTTGAAAATGGTGCCAATACCTCCTTTGTAAACCGAATTGCGGATACCACAATTTCTCTTGATGAATTAGTGGCTGATCCGGTTAAAGAAGTGAATAGAATGGCTCAAGTCGAAGGCCAAGTTGGACTTTCACATCCTAAAATTCCGCTTCCTAATCAACTGTATGGTGATGAGCGTAAAAACTCACCCGGTATTGATATGTCAAACGAACATCGCTTGGCATCGCTTTCTAGTGCTTTATTAACATCAGCAACTGAAAATATACATTGCGAACCTTTATTAGGTGATACGTTTAACTCTTCAGAAAAAACACCAGAACCTCAATCTGTATTAAACCCAGCCAATCATACGGATATTGTAGGTACAGTAAGAGAAGCGACCGAAGCAGAGGCAGATTTTGCTTTAACCATTGCTCAAGAAAAAGGCGAGATCTGGTTTGCAACACCACCAGCAGAAAGAGCCTCGTTCTTGATCCGTACAGCGGAATTAATGGAACAGCAAATGGGGCCACTTATGGGAATATTAGTGCGTGAAGCGGGCAAAACTTACAGCAATGCCATTGCGGAAGTTCGTGAAGCCATTGATTTTCTCTATTATTATGCAGCACAAGTGACTCAGGATTTTGATAACAATACACATCGACCTTTAGGGCCTGTGGTTTGTATCAGCCCGTGGAATTTCCCATTAGCAATATTCAGTGGACAAATTGCGGCAGCTTTAGCCGCTGGTAATACGGTTCTTGCAAAACCCGCAGAGCAGACACCTTTAATTGCATCAAAAGCCGTTGAGCTTTTCCATCAAGCAGGAGTTCCTTCTTTTGCTCTACAACTGCTACCAGGGCAAGGTGAAACCATTGGTGCTCGTTTAGTGGCTGATGAGCGTGTTCGTGGCGTGATGTTTACAGGCTCGACAGATGTTGCACATATTTTACAAAAAACCTTAGCGGGTCGATTAGATAGCGAAGGTCACCCGGTGCCTTTAATTGCAGAAACGGGTGGCTTAAATGCCATGATTGTGGATTCATCTGCATTAACAGAACAAGTGGTGACTGATATTATGGCATCCGCTTACGATAGCGCGGGGCAACGTTGCTCGGCTTTACGTCTGTTATGTATTCAAGAAGAAGTGGCCGATCATACTATCGAGATGCTTAAAGGTGCGATGGCGCAATCTACAATTGGTGATCCAAGTTTGCTATCCACTGATATTGGCCCTGTTATCGATAAAGAAGCAAAATCAGCCATAGAGAAACATATTCAATCTATGCGCACAACAGGCTACGATATTTATCAAGCTTCACACAATAACCTGCCAAAACACATTGAAAATAACAGTACCTTTATTCAACCAACTTTAATTGAGTTAGATAAAGTCAGTTCATTGAAGAAAGAAATCTTTGGTCCTGTATTACATGTTGTGCGTTATGCAAGCAAAGATTTACCTGCTTTGCTAGAAGAGATTAATGCGACAGGTTATGGCTTAACAATGTGCGTTCATACGCGTATTGATGAAACTATTGCTTATGTTGCATCACATGCCAAAGTGGGGAATTTATACGTAAACCGTAATATGGTTGGTGCAGTTGTCGGTGTTCAACCCTTTGGTGGTGAAGGATTATCCGGTACAGGCCCGAAAGCTGGTGGTCCTGTTTATCTGTACCGCTTATTATCCAAACGCCCTGAAAATGCAGCAACACAAACACTAGCGCGTCAAGATGAAACATTCCCGCTTGATACTTCTATGCGTAATTTACAAACTTACCATAAGTATATGGAATGGTTATCAAACAAAACAGATAAATCACACTATGAAGCCTTAGAAAAATATGCCCTTGCATCCCAAGCAGGCACATTACGTGTATTACCGGGTCCTACTGGTGAGCGTAATACTTACCAATTAGTTCCTTGCGGTAATGTGCTTTGTATTTCCGATAGCGAGCAAGATGTGTTCACTCAAATTGCGGCTGTTCTTGCTTCTGGTTGTCATGCCGTTGTCGTTAATAGTCTATTCTCACAAAAAACATATCGTGAATTGCCTGATATTGTCAGAAAAGCCATTACATTGACGGAAAACTGGCATGATGAGTCACTGAAAATAAATGCTGTGATTTACCATGGTGATGGCGATCAATTACGTGAAACTTGCCAGAAAATTGCTCAACGTAAAGGAGCTATAATTTCTGTTCAAGGGTTTTCTCGTGGTGAGACGGGTCTCTTGTTAGAACGTTTATTACATGAAAGAGCCGTAAGCATTAATACAGCAGCAGCGGGAGGCAATGCAAGCTTAATGACGATTAGTTAATTCCCCCTTCTCTTTCTCTCCTTGTCTTTGAGACCACCTTTAAAGTTTGTTTTCTTAGAGGTGGTTTTTTCTTTTGTTACTCTATTATTTCTAAAGAGATAGTCAAAAGTGTTATTTTTTTGGAAGAACAACAGAAAGGTAAATAAAGTATGATTAGATTATAAACAACAAAGAAAGGAGTAGGCTAGGCTACTCCTTTTAAGGTCTCTCTTGAGCGCAATTAGTGACTGCTATTCATCGATGGTGGCTCTTGACACCAATCGAGATATTGCTCGTACTTACGTAGCGCAATATTGTAGTTACTAAATGCAGAGGGAGTGAGCTTTTTACTCAGGTCTGACTGAATTTTCTCTGTCGTAAATTCTTGACGAGGAAAATTAGTTGAAGTCAGTAATTCATCGAGCCGACGTAAACGAACCACATACTCACGAACAGTACTGTGGCTCATCTCCGTTTGTTCAAACAAATACTGCTTAAAAGACATAATGTCAAAGTAGTCAGTTTCACTATTACAGTAAATCTCACTACAAAAACGGCATAGCGCAGAGAATTTCTCTTGTAACGTTTCCCACGTTTCATCATCAATTAAATCCGTCATTTCAGAAATGGCTTCTTTATTGATAACTTGGCGATTGAATACGAGAGAGATCCGATCCAACGCCTTGTGGCAATGTAGACAATGAGTCTGGCTGTGTTTATAGTCTTTAATGTAACGGCTTAGCGGCCGTTTCTTTTGTGTTGAAACAGACATAAGAGATAAAGCCCTGTGTTGTAGTCTTAATAAACAAAAACAAAAATAAGCAAAACTTCTATTTCTCTGGGTTTAAGCGTGCTCGCAACCTTTTTATGGCTTGGCTGTGTAGCTGGCTCACGCGGGATTCCCCGACATTAAGCACTGCGCCTATTTCTTTCAAATTAAGTTCTTCCTGATAATACAGAGTAAGAACCATTTTCTCCCTTTCGGGAAGCAATTCTATCGCGTCTATGACTCTTTGGCGAATATCACTTTCTAACAACATCTGTAATGGATTGTCATCATGATCTTCGTCTTGAGACGGTTCACAGCTTTCACCGTAAATTTCATGCCATTCGTCATAAGAGAACAATTGGCTGTTATTCGTATCCAATAGGATCTGCCGGTATTCTGCTAACTCAATCTGCAAATGATCAGCAACTTCCTGTTCTAATGGTGGTCGTCCTAGATCCTGCTCTAATTGATGAATAGAATGGGTAACTTCTCTTGCATTACGACGCACACTGCGTGGCGCCCAGTCTCGACTGCGTAGCTCATCTAACATTGAGCCACGGATACGTTGAACAGCATAAGTGGTAAAGGCAGCGCCTTGCATTGAGTCATAACGCTCAACGGCGTTTAATAACCCAATCCCACCCGCTTGCAAAAGATCATCCAATTCAACACTCGCAGGTAACTTGACCTGTAATCGTAATGCTTCATGGCGAACCAACGGGACATATCGCTCCCAGAGGCTATTTTTGTCCATCACGCCTTCGGCGGTATACAAATCACTCACAACAAAAGACACCTTTGGATAAAAGACCGGAAACCATTATCTGGCGAAATAAATTTAGCAATCGGCTGAACAGTGAAGCAAAAGCGCCTCTTTTTCACCTATGCCAAATTTTCAGCAAAAATCGGGTTTTCATTGATAATTAATTTGTCATTGCATTACGAGAACTACTTTACCTTAAAAGAGGAGTGACTAATCCTTAGAAAAACCGTTAATTAAATTGATAATTTAGCTCATTAAAAGAAATCGATGCATTGAATCTGCATTCTGTTCATAAAAAAATAACATATAAATCATAGTATTTTATTTTGTGAGATTTTAGCTTCTAATTAGCGAGTTGAAATACTCATAAATGATTAATTAAAAAAACGATTGTTTTGATGATAAAACACCCACTACAAAATAATGTAATGGGTGTCATTTGAGGATTATTTAAGATTGAAATTAACGAAGCAGTGATAATACGTTTTGAGGCATTTGGTTTGCTTGCGCTAATACAGAAGTCCCTGCTTGTTGCAGTATTTGGCCTTTACTCATATTAGACACTTCTGTCGCATAATCAGCATCTTCTATACGGCTACGTGACGCGGTCAGATTATTAACGGTGTTACCTAAGTTAGCAATGGTAGAATCTAAACGGTTTTGCACGGCACCCATGGCACTGCGTAGGCTATCAACTTGAGATAATGCTTTATCTAGTGTTAATAATGGTTGTTCATTAACTATATTTAAACCTGCTACCGCTGTTGTAGTAGCATCAATCTTAGCTTTTTGACCTGTTGTGCCTGCAGTAACCGTTGCGCTAAAATAACCATCAACACCTTTAGCATCAACAGTATGCACAATTAGATTTTTTTTATCATCTTTACCATCAGCACCTTTTGCATAATAAATATTATAGCTTTTAATTGTGCCTTTTGTAACTTTGTCATCTAGCGCTTGAGTATCTAACTGTTGTATTTCTTGTTTAGAACTCATAGCCACTTCCACGTTGGTTGCTTTAGAACCGAGTTTACTTTTTACGGCTAAATCCAATTTATCAATACCCAATGTAGTGGCATCCATTTTTTTCAGATCAACACTGATTTGTTCTTTATCATGCGCGCCCACTTGTAAATTTAATGTACTGTCTTCGCTTAACACTTTTACGCCATTAAATTGAGTCTGTTCTGAAATACGATTAATTTCTGCGGTACGTTGATTCACTTCTTCCTGAATAGATTTAATATCGGTATCTGAATTAGAACCATTT